>USNB01000045.1 GCA_900555875.1 uncultured Eubacteriales bacterium | reverse complement strand
CTCGCGCTCGAGATTATAGCAGAAGCTCGATCTGTCTCCCTTGAAATTCCATGCCGCGCGAAGGTATGCGGCGAACGTATGCGCAGTCACCCTGCGCAGCCGTCCGCTCCTTCCGCTCGCCGCGCACACGGGACAGTCCGCCTCCCACCTGTCGTCGAAATTCACGGCGACGGGCTTGGGGAAACACGTCGCGCTCTCGCACGTCGAACACCGCGCGGTCGCCGCCGCGCCCGAGTCTATCCTTCCGCAGCATATATCCGAATACGTGCAGCCGTCGCATATCTTCATCAGTTCGGTATTGCTCACCGCGCCGCCCTTTTCGCGGTATCTCGCGAGCGCCGCGCAGTCCTTTCTCGCGCCCGTAGTGAACAGCCGGCAGTGCGCTACCGCGCATATCTTGCGGCAGTACATGCTGCGGTCTCCGAACTCGCCGCTGTTGCACATGATGCCGCCCGACGTGTTCTGCGACATACAGAAATATCCCTCCTGCGCGACCGACCGCGTGAACGTCTTGCCGCAGCTGTCGCACTTGAAGTCCCACACGCTTATCTCGTCCATACGCGTGCCCTTGGGATTTTCGATATTGCAGCATTCTTCCGTCTCGCGGCAGTAGAGGTCGTCGTTCTTCTTCTTAGCCTCGTAATCCTCCTGCGAGTACAGCCGCACGTTACGGCACACGGGACAGCGTACGGCGATCATGCGCTCGCTGTTGCTGCCCGATATGATCGTCGCGTCTCCGCTGCCCGCGCTGAGCAGTCCGATGCCCGAAAAATACATGAGCGCGTAACCTTCCAGCTCGTTCATGACGGCAAGCGAGTATATATATACGTCGTTGTCCTGACCGAGACGGAATATGCGGCCTATGCGCTGATCCATCGCGAGCGGATCGGGCGTCACCGAGAAATTGATTATGATGTTGCACGCCTGCAAGTTCGCGCCCTCGGTGAGCGACGGGTCGAGGACGACGAGGATGGCGTCCTTTTTCGCGGTGAACTGCTCGGCGGCTTCTCGCGCGTTGGTCTTGGAGCCGGTGAGCACGCGCGACGCGAACTCCTTATCCTTCTTCAGTTCTTCCGCAAAACGCTCGCTCACCGAATTTTCCCGCTCGACGTCGTAATCGAAGAACACGAGCACGCGCTTTCCCTTGTGCGCGCGAAGGATCTTCCTTGTCTCCTCCATCTTATATGAGAACGGATCCCTGCCGAACTCCACGGGAACGACGGCGGTCTCCTGCGTGGGTTCGCTGTCGCCCAGTCCCAGCCTGCCGAGATAATACCTCGCCGAACCGCTCTTTTCAAAGATGTCCGCCGGGAATTCGTCCGTGCCCTTCTCGCAGAAGTACGGCATGAGCTGTCTCATCATGAGCGCGTAAGCCTGCTTATACGGAAGTCCGCTCGTGCGCGAATACTCGGTGAGGAACTCGCGCAGGCTCTGCTTCTTCCCGTCCGCCGTGACCGTTCCGCCGTCCGCGAGCGTAGACAGGTCGAGCGTGAACGGCTCGGAGTTCTCCATCGTGAGCGTGACGTTGCCTATCTGCTTGCGCGTGGGCAGGAACAGCTCGTTGAGCACGTATTTCTTCCTGCGGCCCGCAAGCGGATTCTTCGCCTGACGGATCATTATGGAGCGCAGCACGCCGTTGTGATAAGCGCTCGCCACGCGTTCGGTCACCGTTTTTTTGAGCTCCGCATTGCCGGGCGCCGCAAGGAAATCGTCCGCAAGCGCCGCCTTTTCCCCCTCCGTCTTTCCGGCATAATCGCTCTCGCTCACGCCTATGCCGGAAAGAAAACGCTCGAATGCCTCGCGGCTGCCCGCAGACACTTCGCGCAGTTTGACTTTCTTTATGAATTCAAGCACGGTGGACGCGCCGCGGCACACGTCTTCCATATAATGCCGCTTTTCGCTGCGGTATTCCTCGGTGCGCTCGTAATCCTCCTTTTCGTCGAAGTCGGACGGCACGCCGCCGTTGCGGCGTATAAAATACCAGAGGCGGAACATATTTGCGAGGTTGCCCGTATGCGGCGTCGCCGTGAGCAGCAGGCAGTAAGTCGTGCCCGCGGCTTTCTTGGTCTCCATAAGGCTGCTGAGCATGCGCATCGCGCGGGCGTATTTTCCGCCCTCCGCGCACAGATGATGCGCCTCGTCCACCACTATTACGTCGAAAAGATATTTGCACGCCGATTCGGGCCACCCGGCGAAATCGTCCGTCTTCACGATCATGGGATGCACGGGCCGGTAAAACGCGCCTGCGCGTTCGCAATACGGTTTTTCGGCGTCCGGATCCGCGCCTACGTGCATGAGGGATCCCTTTCCCATGCCGAACTGAGACTCGAGAACGTCGACCCACGTGTCATACACCTGCCCGGGCACGACGATAAGGAGGGACGTTACTTTGCCGCGTACCGCCAGCTCGCTGAGCACGACGCCCGCCTCGTACGTCTTGCCGCTGCCCACCACGTCCGCGAGCAGACCGAAACCGCGAAGCTCGCGAAGGAAGGCGAGCGCCGCGTTGCGCTGATGATCGAGTATGATGCCGCCGGTGCCCTGCACTTCGGGACGGCGGGCTATGCCGTATCCGCCCGTCTCCGGGGACCGTTCGTATTTGCTTATATCTATCTTGAGCGCGGAAAAATCGTCGTAACGGTCCAGCTCTTCCACCGCTCCGTTCATCTCCGCGAGCGCGCCCGTCATACGCTTGACGCCCGAGGTGTCGAAGGACGTCTGCTGACGGCGGAGTTCGCTGCCGATAAGATCGGCGTCCGCCTTCACTTTCACGTTTTCTTCGGCAAGCACGCCGAATCTCTCTTTTTTCGAGCCGCTGTTCTCCATTTCCCGCTCCTATCCCGTCACGACGTCGATAACGTCGTCGATGCCGCTGAACTTTATCTCTATCTCGCCCGCGCGCACTTCCGTCCACGCGCTGAGATCGGTAAAGTAATCCTTTCCGCCGCCCTTCGCCTCCGGATACTCGGTATATCTGATCTTTACTTTGCGTCCGGGCTCGCGTTCCGCGTTGCTTATATACGGACGCGCTCTGCCTTCGGGAGAGACGATGATGCCCTCTTTGCACGACACCGAATATCCGCTCATCAGCTCCACGCGCGCCCCGCGGTGTACGCAGTATATGCCTCCGCCGCCCTTGCCCGCGACGGTGACCAGGTTTATCGCCTTGGCTATGCGCTTACGCTCCGACGATCCGTCGTCTCCTATGTCGAGATGAGGCATGCCGGATATGAAGAAATCCGTAGTTTTGAGACGGGGGAAATAGCATGCTTCGATATCCTTCCGCGTGATGACGGTGGAAAACAATTTTTCGCCGCGTATCCCCGTGCCTCCGACGGTGAACGTATTGTCATAAAGATATAACCGGGGTTCGTCTTCGAGCGGCATGCCCCTGTCCACGAAAACCGCGAGACAAGTCCTCGACGCAGCGGTCACCCACGTGCCGTAGGACAAGGCGATGACGGTGCGCACGTTGTAGTTCTTGAGCGACACCACCGCGCCGCCGACTGCGGGTGCGTACACAGAGTCCTCGTTGCGCAGTATCGTAAAGCCGTCGTCCTTCTCGCTCCCGTCCGAATCCACGGGATAAAATTTCAGCCCGCGGAACTTTTCCGAAGCGCACGCTTTTATATAATCTGCAAGCGCGTATGTCTCCGTCAGCCCGCCCGAAAAGAATACCTTCTTCACCTCGTGATTGACGGGACGCGTCAGTTCTTCCGTCACGTAATCCGCAATGCGCTTCGCCACTCCGCTGCCGTCCGTTATGCCCACGCATTTTTTCAGATCCGCTCTCGTCAGTTTGCGCTCGATGTAAAGATCGCAGTTGACCGAAACGGGAACGCCGTCGGCGAACAGTCCCTCGCCGCCGTCGGGCGCGCTCAGAACGACCTTCGCCTCCTTTATCTCTTTCATGAAAAGATACAGCTTGGAGTGCAGCCATGTCTCGCTGATATGCGAAGGATCGCCGTAAGACGGGTAGCCCACGGCTTCTCTCCTGCTTATCAGCGATCTTATATGATCGGCTATCGCGCCGTCCACGTCCCGTCCGCCCACGGCAAGAGGCTCGTTATGACCGTCCGTGCAGTCCACGACCACCATCCCGTTCGCGAGCGACGCCTTGGCAACGGATATCGTCTCCTCCCCCATATCGAATATGAGCAGAGACTCCCCTTCAGACAGCATGCCCGCCTCGTACGCATACATGCCGAGCGCCTTCGTAAAGCTCAGCACCTTATCGGGCGGGACTCCGAACGCCGCCTCTGCAAGACGGGAATATTCGGCGATATATGTCTTGTCCGCCGTCGCCGGATAGACGAGAGCGACTTTGTATTTTACGTTTTCGGATATGTCTCCCCGCTTTTGCAGCGCGGAGATGTTCGCCTCCGTCAGCCTGCGGACATATGCGAAATAGCCCTCGCAGACGCTCTCCGGCGTGTGTCCGGGCGCCTCGAACGTCATATCCCGCCGCACGGCTTCGCCGAAATCCTCGCTCATCCTGCGGCCCGCGGGAAACATGAATTTCGGAAAACGGTCGCCGGAGCGGTAATAATTCGTATTTTTCTCGCGCACTTTAGCGCTGCGGGCCTCCGAAAGAAGGCTCATCAGGTCCCGGATCTTGACAACGGTGACCAAAGAACGCTCCCCTGCCATGTCCACTTCATCGCCGTAAAGCCATTTGCCCGTCGCTTTGTCATAGTATGCCACCGCAGGGATCGCCACGCCGAGCGACCGCTTATCGCCTATGAACTTGCCGTATCTGGCGTCTTCCCCGTACGCATACGCTATCTTGAGCGTATCGCTTCCGAGATCGAGCCCGATACAGATACCGTCCGCTTTATCCATAAAGAGCCTGATTTCCTCCGTTTGACACATTGTAACATAATCCGCGCAAAATAGCAATAGAGAAAGGGAGAATACTATCGCAATTTAACTAATTTTAATCTTCATCGCCGTATACCGCTGCGTGCCGGTCGCCGAAAAATCGCTTGACACGAACTCCCGCGGTGCGATATAATGTATGCAAATTTCAAGGCTGCGAGACCGAGGGGCGAATACGCCCCCGAAAGCAGGGGAAGCGCGGTGAGAATCCGCCGCAACGCTCATTGCCGTATCTGCGTCCTGAAGGCGCTCAAGTCGGATTACCTGTCCGTATGCCGTAAAACCATGTCGTCGCTGTCGGATACGCGGAGAGCGCGCATAAGGAGCCGCAGGTCTGCCCTGCTCTTTTCGCGCGCGCCCTTTCATGGGCGCTTTTCTTTTCCCGTGTCCTCCGGCTGCGCCGCCGGAGGATATCTATGAACAGAAAAGCATTAAAAAGAACAGCGGCGCTCGTCGCTCTGCCGCTCCTGCTCGTCGTTTGCTCCGTCGCATTTGCGGCATGCGCCGAAAAAAGCGACGGGACGTTCCCGGACGGAGCGTCCATGACGCTCATACTCGCTACCGAACCGGAAAGCGTTCTCTCCGTCGATCTTTCGGGCATGGACGAAGACGTCTGCCTGCTCGACGTTCTGGATTCGGAGAACATCGGATACGAGATGAGCGGCACGCTCGTAAGCGCCGTCGACGGCATAGAGCTCGGAAACGGCGAATACATCTATTTCTATACGAGCGTCGCGGCGGACTACGATGTGAGCGCATGGGCGACTACGGTGGAAGTGAACGGCGTCACTCTCACGAACAGCGGCGTAGGCGCCGCGGACATGACGATAGAAAACGGCTGCACGATATATATCGGCACGATCACCTACGCATGACGGCCACGGACGAAAAGACAAATGCCGAAGAGGCCGAAAATTCCGACGCGAACGCGGCAAAAACGGAGACCGAAATCCGCTGCGCCCCTTCGCCTCGCCGCCACAGGATGCGCCCCGCCGGAGCTGTCGCGCTCGCGGGCGTATATGCCGCGCTCATCATAGGGGGCAAGGAAGCGCTCGCCGCCATACCGAACGTGGAGATCGTGACTCTTCTTTGCGCACTCGGCGGATACGCGCTCGGCGCGATATCCGTCGTCTCCGTATTCGCGTTCGTGACCGTCGAGGGAGCGATCTACGGTTTCGGCACATGGATAGTGTCATACTATCTTTACTGGCCGCTCGTCGCCGTCGCGTTCATGGCGCTCGGCAGGATGATCGGCGTCCGCTCGCGCATCGCCATACGAATAGTCCCCGCCGTCGCGGCGCTCCTGCTGACGGCGTGGTTCTCCGTACTGACGAGCCTTATAGATGTCGGACTTCTGACCGGTTTTTTCGAGAACTTTCACGTGCGCTTCGCGGTCTATTACGTCCGCGGCATCCCCTTCTATATCACTCAGCTTGCGACCAATCTCGTGTTGTTCCCGATATTTTTTCCCGTTCTCGCAAAAACGCTGATAAAATTACGAATGCGTCTGTTTTTGTGACTGCGAGCTGTTTTTTGGGCTGTTCAAGCGCGATTTTGCTCATTTTTTTCGCTCAAAACGCTCAAAAGTGAATTTTCCGAGGAAATTTTTTGCGCTTGAATTCACTTGACAAGAACAGACACTATGTTTATAATATAAAATATATGAATATCAGGGGGAAGCGTTTTTCGGGAAAATGACGATCATATCGCCCGTTCGCGATCCCAGTTCGGCCGCAGTTATATCTGTGAAAACGAAACCGAACGAAATGGGGCAGGTGGAAGAATGAAAAGAAAATTATCCGATCTCAACAAAGAGGAATTCAAGCAATTCCATGAGAACAAAGTGCACGGAACGGCGCTCCGCCCTTTTGCAAAATATCGCACCGTGATATGCGAAAAGATGCCGAGCATGTCCGCTCACTGGCACGAGGAAATGGAGATCATCAAGGTGCAGGAAGGCACCGGGTCGATATGTATCGACGACAAATGGTTCTCCGTGCACAAAGGCGACATCGTATTCGTCAATCCGCGCAAGATACACTCGATAGCGCGGTATAAGAACGAGGATATGGTGCTCGACTCCATCATTTTCAACCTCCGTATTCTCGAGAGTACGAATGCGGACGCATGCAGCATCAAATATCTCGCACCCATCATCAACGGTACGAATCTCGTCACTCGCGTCATCCGCACCAAATTTGCGGACTATCACGTGTTCGACCAGAACATGACGACTATCATGCAGGCATACAACGACGCGATCCCCGGTTGGGAAATGGCGGTCAAAGCAAACCTGTTCTGGCTGTTCTATCATCTTTACAGGCTGGATCTCGTCCACCGCGCAGAACGAATAGACGAAAACCGCGAGAGCGAGTCCGTTCAGCCCGCGATAGACTATATACGCGAGAACTATGCCGAGGAGATATCCATCAAAACGCTTGCGTCGCTGTGCGGTTTCTCCGAAACGTATTTCATGAAGCTGTTCAAAAAAGCCACGGGCATGACCTGCGTGGATTACATCAACGGCGTCCGCCTCAGCCAGGCGGCGAATCACCTGCTCGTCACAAGCTCGAGCATCATCGACGTTGCTCTCGGCGTAGGCTACAACAACGTATCCTATTTCAACCGTCAGTTCAAAGCCGTGTATAACGTCACTCCCAAAGAGTACCGCCGCATCGGCCGCGAACAGAGCAAAGCTCTCGCGAATCCCGATCCCGACGTATCCGCGGAAGAAACGGAGCACGAACAGGCGGAAGTATGATCTCGCCGACGGCTGAATAACGCAACAAACCTAAAACGCGCATGACGAACATGCGCGTTTGTTTTTTATGTCCGCTTACGGCAGCCTGAACGCTCGGTCACGGAATGCCGTTGCCCGCAGCGCGGTACACGTCGTACCATTCGGAACGCTCCATGGTAACGTCGGCGGCAGCGGCGATCTGCGCTATGTGCGCCGGATCGGCAGAACCGGCGACAGGCTGCATATTCGCGGGATGACGAAGTATCCACGCAAATACTGCAGCGGAAACGGTGATACCGTATCCGGATGCCAGGACTTTGAGCGCCCGGCGCAGCCTGACGTAAAACGGTCCGCGCAATACGGAACCGAACCTTCCCCTGAACGGCGACCACGGCTGAACGGTGATACCGCGCAGACGACAGTAATCGAGCAGCATACCGTCATGCATGACGGAAGATGCGTTCGTCATATTCACGTTCATGCCCGCTTCTATCATGCCCGTATGCGCCGGACCGAACTGAAGCTGATCGAAAACGAGTTTATGCGGCAGATATTTCTGCAGCAGCTCGATCTGATATGCGTTGTGATTGGACACCCCGAAATATCTCACCTTCCCCGCAGCATGCAGATCTTCGAATACGGCGGCGACCTCTTCCGGGTCGCAAAGCGCGTCCGGGCGATGAAGAAGCAGTACGTCTATGACGTCGGTGCCCAATCGCCTGAGACTGCCGTTCACGCACTCTTCGATATGCTCCCGCGAAAAGTCATAGCGTTTGCCGCGGATTATGCCGCACTTGGTCTGCAGGATCATGCCTTCACGAGCGCCGGGATGCCGCTTGAGATATCCGCCGAAGCGTTCTTCGCACCGCCCTCCCGCGTAAATATCCGCATGATCGAAGAAATTTATCCCCGACTCGAGATCGGCGTCGATCATCGCGTCCAGCTCTCTGTCGGAAAGCCCCGCGATCCTCATGCACCCCTGAGCGATGACGGACGCCCGCATATCCGTTCCTTCGGGTGTAAAGTACCTCATTTTCTCCTCCCGTCCCGTTCGTCCGGAACGAAGATTCGCTGTCTCCGCTCCGATACGCCCTTCATCGAAATATGATAATATTTTACAATATACGGCGTCCGATGTCAACGGGGTTTGCACATATCGTTTATAGCTCGTCCGGCTTTATTTTCATATAAAGCTGTCGATGTCAGCTTGACAAATGCATAGCGGCTTTATGATTACAGTTTCACTCCACTCACCCTGTCCGTCGGCCGCGCATTTGCGCTTTACGACGGACATCCCTCCCTTGGGCAAGATCTGCGCTACGCTTGATGGC
>USNB01000044.1 GCA_900555875.1 uncultured Eubacteriales bacterium | reverse complement strand
GGTAAAGTGCTCAGTCATGACTTTATCGAAGGTGCGCTCGCTTCATGCGGCGATTCGGGCGTCGTCGCTCTCGAGGAATGTCCGCTCACATCCGCTTCGTACTATGCGCGCGCAGAGCGCTGGATGAGAGGGGATATCCAGTCTTTGCCGTATATCCCGTCGTCGGCGCGCGACGCGACGGGCGGAAGACGGGGAAGTAAGATGCCTGCCGCCGCAAAAGCGATAGCCGCTGACAATGCGATCAGGATACTCGTCCCTCCCGCGTCGCTTGCGGCGCTTTGCGTGTCGGTGCTGTCGGGAGAGGGATACCTTCTGTTTTTCGCGTTGCTGCCTTATGTCGTATCGTTCGTTCTGACCTTATCTTCACTCTTTTCTTCAACAGGCGAAACGGTGCGAGGATCGCTGCGGATCCTGATCTCCGTGATATATCTGCCGCATATGGCGTTCGTATGTCTGACGGCGGCGTTTACGGCATCTGTTCGTATGCTCCGCGGCAAAAATCTCATGGCATGGACGGCATTCAGCCCGTCCGGCGGACGCAGACCGCTGTTTGTCGCGAATATTCTGTTCGGCGTCGCCCTTACCGTATCGTTCGCTTTTACATCCTCGGCCGCTGCGCTTGTCTTCGGTTTGCTTTTTCTGTCGGCGCTGCCTCTCGATCTTCTGCTGTCGGCTGAGATCCGCCCCGCGCAGCTGTCGGAAAAAGAACGCGAAGCGTGGACGGAACTTGCCGGGCGCACATGGAAATATTTTACGTCCGCACTTGCCGCGTCCGGCACGGGACTGCCTCCCGACAATTACGACGAAGATAACCGCTGGGCGATGCGCACGTCTCCCACCGATATCGGAATGACGCTTTCCGCTGCCGTTTGCGCCGCCGATATCGGGATAATAACGGAAGCCGAGAGGGACAAGGTGTGGCGTCTGTGCTCGACGCGCTTGCAAAACTCGATAAGTACGATGGGTGTCCGTATAATTGGTATGATACCGACGGAAAAGTGCTGCGGCCGGAATACGTATCGTCCGCCGATTGCGGTAATCTCGCAGCGGCGCTCATTCACGTCATGTCGGCGGGAGGAGAAAATGCCGAGACTGCAGAGCGTATGCTGCTCGGCTGCGATCCGTCGTTTTTGTTCTCGGACGACGGACTTCTGCATATCGGTTTCCGGGCAGCCGACGGCGCGTGCGACAAGGGTAAGTACGACCTGCTTGCATCCGAAAGCGCGCTGGCGTATCTCACCGCATTTGCATGCGGAAAAACGGGAACGGAAGGGTTTGAAAAGCTGTCGCGTCTCTGTCTGCGCGGCGGCGGACGAATGCTCGCATCCTGGTTCGGAGGCGTATTCGAATATATGCTGCCGCTGCTGTATATCCCCGCGCCATACGGATCGCTCATGGAAAAAAGCGCAAGGGGAGTCGTGAAGGCGCATAAGAAATACGCCGCCGACTGCGGGTGCGGGATATGGGGTGCAAGCGAATCGCTGTACGGAGAGAAGTACGCCAACGGCGACAGCAAATACCGCGCGTTCGGTTCTCCTTACGCCGCTCTTTCCGTTTCTGACGGAAGGAAAGTATTCGCACCTTATGCGACAGTGATGTGCGCTGCCGTTGTCAGAAGGAGCAGAAAAGAAATATATAAAAAATTATCCGCTGTTATGTCTGACATAGGCGTATATGATTCCATAGATCTGACGTCAAAAACGATACAACGTGCGTGCATGACGCATCATCAGGGCATGATAATGCTCGCTTTGTGCGAACTGATCGCGCCGGGAGCTACGGGGCGTCGTATGCGCGAAAATGCCGGGATCAGAGCTGCGTCTCTGCTTCTCGAAGAAAAGGCGGATGCACTGCGCGGTGCGATATCGCGCCCCGAACCGATATTCCGCAAAGACGATCGCAAAACGGAAAAGAAGGCACTCCCGCGCAGCAGACTGCCGGATATAAATATGCTGACGGACGGGGAGTACCATATGCTGATCGACGCGTACGGCAGAAACGCTTCATTCTGTAACGGCATATGTGTATCCCGCTTCGACGAGCTGCGCGGATTAAACGTATTCGTCGACAGCGGCAACGGAGAGACAGAGATCACTGCGGACGCCGAATGTGTGCACGCAGAGAGTTTTTCGCGTTACGCGCGAAGATCGCGCGGCGTTTATTTCGAGACACTGGCTGCAGTTTTACCGGGACAAAAAGCCGAATTGAGGCGCATAAAGTGCAAAAATTTATGCAATTCTCCGAAGATAATGTCTGTCATAGTACGTGTTTTGCCCTGTTTGTCACCGCGTGAGGCAGATCTGTCGCATAAAACTTTTTCGCGTATGTTTATAGAGACCGCATATGACGAAAAGGCCGATTTCGCATATGCCGCCAGAACAGGCGGAAAAGAAACTTGTGCGCTCATTGCGGCAGGCAGAGCGGAATACTGCGGCGACGAGCGGTTTGCTAAAACGGAAAAAGGCGTGCGTTTCGGCAAGACTACGGAAGGGATCCTCAGCGCAAAGACATACGTGGTACTTCCTCCTTACGGAGAAAAAACGGAAGAATTCGTATATGCCTTCGGCACTCTGCATGAAACGGAAGCGCTTGCCAGAGCATTCCGCAATACGGGATTTACGAACTACTGCCTTGCGTCTGCAAGGACCGTATGCCATGCCAAATATATCCCTGCGACTTACCGAGACATGGCGTCCGGGCTGATCTTCGGAGGAAAGGAGAACGGTGCGCCGAAAAGACTTACTTTGGTTGCGACCGAAGCCAATCTGTCGCGTTCGCTCGCAGTGATGCGGTATCTGAAACGATCGGAGGGATTCGGCGCGGAATTTTCGCTTACGGTGCTCTGTCGCATACCGCCGTCATACGTTACAGGCGGACGCACCGCGTTGTATGACGCCGCTCGTTTCCCGGGCGGAAATTGCCGCGTCATCGATATATCTTCCGGAATGACGCGCGAGGGCGCCGAAGCGCTGGCGGAAGGCACGGATGCGGGAGCTTTGCGGAACATACCGCTGCCGCCGTTTCCTGTATGTACGGAGCGTCATTTTCCGTCTCCCGAGCTGAAGAGCATCACGCTTGAAACAGCTATGGGCATAGGCGGGTATATGAGCGACTGCAGTTATGTGACGGACGCAGCCACTCCGTCGCCGTGGTATAACGTGATAAGCGACGGAAAAATAGGCTGCATGATCTCCGACCGCGGTGAATTCACTTTTGCCGCCAATTCCAGAGAGCAGAAGCTGACATATCATTCCTGCGACGAATTGAACGATGTTCCGGGAGACGGCGTCGCTTTCGAGGAAAGGGGGTGCATATGGACGATGTCGCGGGCTGCCGGAAATCCGGGCGGAGAGTTTCGCATCCGGCATTCTTTCGGATGGACCGAGCAGGAGCGCGCATATAACGGAATAACGGCAGTACGTAAAGTATATGTATCCGACGGATCGAAATACAGTCGCGTCATGCTCGAAAACCATACGGACAAACGCCGTACCGTATATGTGATGTATTTTGCCGAGCTCGTACTCGGAGACATGCGGCAGCGCACGGCGGGAGGCATATCGTGCGGCAGGTGCGGCGGAGGTATATACGCGACGGACGGAAAACTGACCGCGTATCTCGCGTCCGATCTGCCGTCATGCGCGTTTTCTTACAGCGCGGAAAGTTACCGCGACGGTGCCGGGAGACTGCGTACGTGCCGCGGACTTTCGGGAGAAGGTATCACTCCCGCTCTCGCATATTCCGTAAAGATCGTCCTGCCGCCGCGCGGCAGCGCCGAAGCGATATTCACCCTTTCCGTCATTCCCGCAGCGCCTACGGCGGAAAGTGCGGAAAGAGCCTTTTCACGGACGATCGGAGCGTATGCGGATATGCCGAATATCGAAAGCAACGAAATACCGATAAAATACTATCTTAAATGGACGGCATATCAGACGTATGCGGCGCGACTGACCGCACGCTGCGGATTCCAGCAGCCGGGCGGAGCGATCGGGTTCCGCGACGCGCTGCAGGACTCGACGGCACTGACGGGTTTTGCTCCTTCTGCGGTAAGATCGCTGCTCGTTGAATGCGCGGCTCATCAGTTCGAGGACGGCGACGTCATGCACTGGTGGCACGAGCCTTCCGTAGGCGTCAGGACGCGCATATGCGACGACAGACTGTTCCTTCCTTTTGCCGCGGCAGAGTATACGGAATACACCGGAGACCGCTCGGTATGGGAAGTGCGCGCGCCGTTCCTCGAAAATACCGCGATCCCTGCTGGACAGCCTTCCGTTTACGGATACATGTCGCCGGGAAAAGCGTCGGGAACTTTGCGCGAGCATTGCTTTCGGGCGATCAGATCGCTTCGCATTTCCCAGAGAGGACTTGTCCTTATGGGCGGAGGCGATTGGAACGACGGTATGGACAGGTTGGGCGCCGGAGGTAAAGGAGAAAGCGTATGGTGTTCGATGTTCGCATATTATGTAGCGGGACGATTTCTTCCGTATGCCGAAGCATCAGACAGATCGTATCTCGCGGAACTGAGACGAACGCTCAGGCTTGCCGTTGCCTCATGCAAAAGGGGCGACGCATATATACGCGCATTCGGCGACGACGGCATGCCGTTGGGCGCGGACGAGAGCGACGAATGCAAAGCAGATCTTCTCGTTGCGGCGTGGGCGGTGCTGTCCGGTATCGAAAGCGGAGTCAGCGCCGGAAAGATACTTTCGGCAGCGTACGGAAGATTGTATGACGGAGAACATAAATTGCTGAAGCTGCTCGATCCGCCGCTGACGGACGGCAGAGTGGGTTACATCGCAGATTATCCGCCGGGAGTGCGTGAAAACGGAGGACAGTATACGCATGCCGCCGTATGGTTCCTGCGCGCGCTGTTCGAGTCGGATATGGATGAGCTTGCATGCGGTCTGCTGCGCGATCTTCTGCCGTATTCGCATACTTCGGATATTGAAGGCGTGGAAAAATATATGAAGGAACCGTACGTCATGGCGGGCGACGTATATTCCGGTGCGCTTGCGGGACGCGGCGGCTGGACGTGGTACACGGGTTCCGCGGGCTGGATGTACCGGACGCTGACCGAACAGTATTACGGGATAACGGTGAAAAACGGCAGGATAGCTCTTCGCCCGCATATGACGTGCGGCAGCGCAGATCTGCGCGTAAAGCTGAAAGACTGCTCGTTTTCGCTCGGAATAACCGCGCACGGAGCGGGAGCAAGGCACATAAGTATAGACGGGATCGAGTATTCTTCCGAAATATTTTCGCCGAAAATGCTGGACGGAAAGCAGGTAGTTATTACGCGGGACGCATGAAACAGACGGAAATATGCTTAATTTTTATATTTTATTTGCACGGATTTTTTGTTGACTATCCGAAAATATTGTAGTATAATACACGCAAATGGACGATTTGTTCACAATGGCTTCGGGCAATATGATGGCTCCGCTTGCCGAAAGGATGCGTCCGCATACGCTTGCGGAATTCATCGGGCAGAAACATCTCGTGTCTTCCGATTCGCTGCTCACGCGTGCGATAAGAACGGATAAACTCGGCAGCTGCATATTTTTCGGCCCGCCGGGAACGGGAAAGACAACGCTTGCAACGATAATCGCGGAATCGACGCACGGAGCGTTCGCCAAAATGAACGCAGTTTCGTCCGGAGTGGCGGATGCGAAAAAGCTCATCGAGGAAGCCCGCGACAGGCTGAAGATGTACGGCAAACGCACGTATCTTCTCCTCGACGAATGCCATCGCTGGAACAAAGCTCAGTCCGACTGCGTGCTCTCCGCTATAGAGGACGGCAGTATAATATTTATCGGATCCACTACCGAAAACCCTTATGTATCCATGACGAACGCGATCGTGTCACGCTGCAGGGTATTCGAATTAAAACCGCTTACCGACGATGATATCAGGGAAGGATTGAAAAGAGCCGTTTCGGATAAAAAGAACGGTTACGGCAATCTTAAGCTGAATATTTCGGAAGAAGCGCTGGATCATTTTGTCTGGGCGGCGAGCGGAGACTTGAGAAGCGCTCTCGGCTCGCTGGAACTGGCTGTGTTGTCAACGCCTCCCGGGGCGGACGGCAGCATAACTGTAGACGGCAAAGTGGCGGAGCAATCCGCGCAGAAAAAACTGCTTACCGTAGACGAAACGATGTACTACGATATGCTGTCGGCTTTCTGTAAATCCCTGCGCGGAACAGCGCCGGATGCCGCATTGTATTACGCGTTCAGACTTATCGAGGCAGGTTGCGACCCGATGCTCATATTCCGCAGGCTCTTGGCTCATGCGGCAGAGGATGTGGGACTTGCAAATACGAATGCACTCGTAGTCGCGGTCAGCGCGTGTCAGGCATACGAGCGGCTCGGCGCACCCGAAGGGCTTATTCCGCTTACCGAAGCCATCATCTGTGTCGCAACGTCGCCGAAGTCCAATTCGGTCGTAGTTGCGAGAGACGCCGCGATAGCGTGCGTAAAAGAAAGCGGGGACAGCGTAGTCCCTTATCAACTCAGGAATTATCCGGAGCATTCGCCGAACAGAGACGGTCGTACCTATGTATATCCACACGATAACGGAGGATATGCGAAGCAGGAGTACATGCCGGATTCTCTTGTCGGAAAGAAATTCTACTTTCCGAGATCGGAAGGCGATGAACCGAGGATAGCCGAGTTCATGAAACGCGTCGAAGACAAGATCGACGGGAAACAGTAACTTTTACAACGACAAAGGCGTCGCTTCTCAACGGGGGAGCGGCGCATTTTTTCGGGATAAAGATCCGTACGCATATGCGTGTTAATATTATTTTAATGTTCCGGTACTTGAATTATCGGCGTGTGCGACGGATCGGAACGGCATATCGGCCATATCGATCGTAACGGAGAACGAGATCATGAAAAAACCGAATAAAAAAACGATCGTTATATTTATTGCGATAGCCGCGGCAGCGGCTGCGCTCATTGCGGGTATCGTGCTCACGAACGGCATGGGCGGAACGGACGAAAGCATAAACGAAGTCATGCGCGACGCCGTTCTGCATGAAAACGACAGAATCAACGTCGGCTTTATGTCCGTAAATCCCGCAATGATATCCGGATGGACGGTCACCGCCTGTCTTGTGATCTTTGCGGTAGTGTTCAGACTGTTTATATTTCCGCGATTCAAACTTGTTCCGGGGAAATTTCAGACGGTCGTCGAAACTGCGGTCGAATATTTCGACGGACTTGCAACGAACGCCAATCACAGACACAGCGGATTTTTGGGCGCATATATTTTTGCGGCCGGCGCGTACATTTTTTTCGGGACGTTGCTCGAACTCGTGGGCATACCCGTCCAGACAGTAAGCGGATCTACCGTATGTCTGCCCGCGCCTCTGTCCGACATAAACGCCGCGGTATCGCTCGGCTGTCTGTCCTATCTCGTTATACTTTTCGGCGGACTCATCCTGAACGGAGTTAAAGGTTTCCTGACAGCGCTCAAAGATTTCTCTCTGCCCATTTCAATGAGTTTCCGAATGTTCGGCGCGCTCCTCAGCGGTGCGCTCGTCACCGAACTGATATATTATTATATGGCTTTGAGCTTTGTTCTTCCCGTGCTCGTCGGCGTGCTGTTCACATTGCTGCATGCCCTCATACAGGCATACGTTCTGACGATGCTGACCGCAATGTTCTTCGGTGAATCCACGGAAAGAAATGAAAAGATAAAGGAACGCGCATATGCTGACGAAACGGGCGCAGCGTCGCCCGAAACGGCATAAATCTTGAAATACACATTTAAGGAGAATACTACCATGCAAAGATCTTTCGCAATTTCCGCGGTCGTAAGGACCGCCGTACTTACGGCGATACTCGCCGCGCTTGCCGGACTGATCATCGCGCTCATCATGACCGTAGCGACTTCCGTAGGAACGAGCGGATCTTACGATGGCGCAGACGCTCCCATGACCGCAGCCGCGGTCGTCGACGAGGATGAGACCGTGAATGTTTCGATCTCGTCAGCGACGGGAACGGAAAGCGAAACAGAGCAGAGCGAAGAACAAGCGACGGACAACACCGACCTCGGAAAAGCCATAGGCGCTTCCATCGCGATCGGTCTTGCCGCGGCGAGCGGCGCTGTAGCCATGGGCATTGCCATCGCAAAGACAAACGAAAGCATTGCCCGTCAGCCCGAAATGGAAAGCAAGCTGCGCAGCAATATGATGCTCGGACTGGTGTTTATAGAGACCGCCATCATATACGCTCTCGTTGTCGGTATCCTCGTGATATTCGTACTCTGACACTTAACGGAGGATAAGTAAGATGCCTATGAGCGAAATACTGACTGCCATACCTCTCAATATCGATTGGCAGCAGATATTGCTCCATCTCCTCAATTTTCTCATTCTGGCGGTGGTGCTTACGTTGCTCATCTATCGTCCCGTGAAAAAATTTCTCGAAAAGAGGAAGAAGCATTACGAGGACAGAGAGAAC
Organism: uncultured Eubacteriales bacterium; assembly: GCA_900555875.1. Classification (GTDB taxonomy): domain Bacteria; phylum Bacillota; class Clostridia; order Christensenellales; family Pumilibacteraceae; genus Protoclostridium. Next base: position 527 of record USNB01000044.1, on the reverse strand, counting down.
GATATAGAGGAAAAAAGGCAGAATGCCGAAGAGATGCAGTCTGAGTACGAGCATCGGCTTAGCGGCGTGGAGGACGAGATAACATATCGGCGTGAAGCGGCACGGCGTGAAGCGGAAGAGGCCGCAAGACGAACGACGGAGGCCGCGGACGATCAGGCGGCGGAGATACTTTCCCGCGCACAGTCGGGCGCGGAAGCGCAGAAGCGCAAGCTCATCGAGGAAGCGGGTTCGGATATAACGAACATGGTGGTAAGCGCCACCGAAAAACTGCTCGCTGCCTCGCAGAGCGAAAAAACGGATGCCGCGTTGTATGAGAGATTCATATCGGGCGAGTCTGCGACAGCGGCAGGCGATCTCGGGACGGAAGCGGAACGTAATGCGCGGCTGACTGCGCAGCGCGCCGATATGGAAGCGGAAAGAATAATCAGGGCGGCTCGCGAAGATGCCGGGCGAGAAGCGGATATGCTGCTTGAAACTGCAAAAAGCGGTATTGCCGACGTAGTCGCCGCCGCGACCGAAAAGCTGCT
>USNB01000043.1 GCA_900555875.1 uncultured Eubacteriales bacterium | reverse complement strand
TCTCGCAAACTTTATTTTTTCAGGATAACTCATACTTAAACTCCGACCTACATTTTATTATCAGCATTTTAGCATTTTTATAACACGAAGTCAAGAAATGCGAATATAGAAATTAAACTCTCGCAGAAATAATTTTACACCTTATAATTTACATCCAAGTTACGCCCGAACAGAAAAGCACAAGATAAAAGTTGCTGAACGAAACGCGAAAAGAGTAAAAAAATAAGCGTTTATAGTGGACAAAACGCCTTAAAACGGCTATAATGCACACGATAACGCTTATTTCTGATTGCTCCTAAGGGGCCGTTGTGGGTTCGATTCCCGCCGGGAGTACCATCGTCAAGGGACATGCTGTCACATGTTCCCTTTTTTTATCCTGGTGAATTATACTATTAATTGCAACAGAAGAGAGAATAAAAAAGGAGTTCATACAAATCTGTGGTAAAATAGAGTTGCGAAACAAAATTTACACAAAGGAGATCTGTCTGCGCAACAGTTACCGTCGCCGCGGGATGTTTTGGAAACAGAAGTACTGGATTACATAGACGAAAAGCTGTCCCAAACATGGTCTCCCGAACAAATATCCAACACACCGTGCGGCATGAAAATGCCTTCGTTCAAAACAATTTATCGTTGGATAGACGAAAGATACTTGCGTTCTACTTTGAAAAATCTGCGAAGGAAAGGAAAAACCCGTAAACGTTTGGGCAACGGAGGAAGATTTACAACGGGAAAAAGTATAAGGAAACGAGATAAGAGCGTATACAGCCGCAAGGAATTCGGGCATTGGGAAGCGGATACCGTGGTATCCGGACAAGGGAAAAGCAAGACATGTTTTGCAACGCTTGCCGAGAGAAAGACGAGATATTACATAGCAGTGAAGATACCGGACAGAAAGGGAGAAACGATGGCGAAAGCGATCATTTCCGTACTCTCAGAGTTTCCGAAAGAAGCGGTAAAGACGATCACATGTGACAGAGGGAGTGAGTTTTCCTGTTGGAGATATAGAAGCCTTAAACTGCAATATGTACTTCGCTGATCCGTATTGTGCCTGGCAGAAAGGAACGAATGAGAATCTGAACGGACTGCTCAGAGAATTCTATCCGAAAGGCAGAAATCTTTCGAGAGTCAGCCCTGCGACATTAAAAAAGAACCTGGCGTTGATCAACGCCAGGCCCAAGAAAGTTTTACATTACCATACACCACAAGATTTGTTCCTTGAAAATCTCTCTAACTGTTGCACTTGATTTGACAATTCATCCCCGCTGCTTACGAATAGATTCGTAATACTTCGTCGCTTCGCTCCTCGTGGCGTTCGCGAGCTTCGCTCGCTCGGCTGAGCAGCAGGTCGCCGGTTCAAGTCCGGCCGGTGATTCCGAAAAGCCTTGTTCCGTTCGGGAACGGGGTTTTCGTTGCCTGGAAATATCATTTATGACCGCGGGTACGGGAACACTTGCGGAATAAATGAGAATGATGGACATTCGGGCGCACACGTGCTATAATATATATACTCACGGTATATACGGAGGAACGATGTTCGACGGACGGCTGGAGACGTTTATAAAAGTTGCGGAATGCGGCAGCTTTACCAAGGCTGCGGATGATCTGTATATTACGCCTACGGCGGTCATGAAGCAGATAAACGCGCTCGAAAAGGAACTTTCCGCCACATTGTTCGACCGCACCAACCACGGTCTGCGGCTGACCAAGGCGGGCGAGAGCTTTTTGCAGGACGCTCGCTATATCGTCGAATATATTTCGCGCGCGGAACAAAGAGCGCGCGATATCCATGAAGGCGAGAGCCGCCGGTCGATACGTATCGGAACGTCGGTCATGACGCCGGCAAAATTCATCCTGGATGTATGGATGCAGATCCAAAGCCGTATGCCGACGTTGAAGATCGAGCTTATCCCGTTTGAAAACAACCCCGTCAACGCCGTGGAAATTTTGAAAAATCTGGGGCAGCATATCGACGTGGTGGGCGGTCTGTACGATGAAAACTTTTTGAAGGAGCGCGGCTGCCTAGCTTCGCACATGTACGATAAAAAGATACTGCTCGCCGTGCCGGTGACGCACGCGCTGAGTGCGGAAACGTTGATCACGCCCGAAAAGCTGAAGAACCGCAAGATCTTATTCATCCGCCGCGGGTGGAACAGATATATCGACGAACTGCGCGACGATCTGGAAGCCGTGGGCGTGCAGACGGAAGATTTTGCAATGTTCAACATAACCGCTTACAACCGCGCCGTTGCTGAAAATACGCCCATAATTACCGTTGAGGGATGGGAAGACGTGCATCCGCTGTTGAAGCTGATACCTGCCGAGTGGAAAGATTCCGTTCCTTTCGGCGTGTTTTATTCGCCGACGCCTTCCGGCCTTGTCAGAAGATTTATCGAATTGTTGAGTTCCGTTGCGGCGGAACAATAGCATGAAAGCGATCGCAAGACCGCGCGTTCCAGATGAACGCGCGGTCTTTGCCTTTTGCATTTACTTTAAGTTCATACTATAAACTATCTTGCGATTCCGTTCCGAAAAAGATGGTTGTATAATATAGCCGTAGATCAAAGGAGGATATCTTTTATGGAATATGTAACTCTTGCAAACGGTGTAAAAATGCCCCAACTCGGCTATGGCGTTTATCAGGTGACAAAGGAAGAATGCGAACGCTGCGTTGCGGATGCGCTGAAAGTCGGCTACCGTCACATCGATACCGCACAGTCTTACTTCAACGAAGAGGAAGTAGGCAATGCTATCAAAAAGTCGGGCATTCCGCGCGAGGAACTGTTCATCACCACAAAGGTGTGGATCGAACATTACGGTTACGAAGAATGCAGAAGATCCGTTCTGGGGTCGCTGCGCAAACTGCAGCTCGATTACCTCGACCTCGTTCTGCTTCATCAGCCGTTTGCCGATTATTACGGTGCGTGGAGAGCGCTGGAAGAGCTGTGTGCGGAAGGCAAACTGCGCGCGATAGGCGTTTCCAATTTTTCCCCGGACAGGCTTGTTGACATATGTTCGTTCTCACGCATAAAGCCCATGGTCAATCAGGTGGAAACGCACCCGCACAACCAGCAGAAGACCGCGCACGAATGGATGAAAAAGTACGGCGTGGTGCATGAGGCGTGGGCGCCTTTCGGCGAAGGGAGAGGCGGACTGTTCACCGATCCCGTTCTCGCTGAGATCGGAAAGAAGTACGACAAGACTGTTGCGCAGGTCATTTTGCGCTGGCATTTGCAGCGCGGCGTCGTGGCGATCCCTAAATCGACGCACATCGAAAGGATGGAAGAGAACTTCAACGTGTTTGATTTCAGACTTTCGGATGAGGATATGAAAAAGATCGCCGCGCTCGATAAGGAGCAGTCCTCTTTCTTCTCTCATACCGATCCGAACATGGTGGAGTGGTTCGTCAGAATGGTGGAAGAACGCAAAAGGGCGCACGGTAACGATACCGCAAAAAAGAGCTGGTAACGGAACGTATTCTGATCCGTAAAACGGAAAGGAGCCATATGATGAAAAAGTTTTTGACGGCAATGCTTTGCGCGCTTTTGGGCGTGTGCACGGTGTTCGCGTTCGCAGCATGCGGCAGTCCGGGCGGCGGTTTTGCCTATGTCGCCGCTATGCACGACAGTTTTCCGCACGCGCTGGAACTTTCAAAGTCGGGATATAACGCCTTTGCCGTGATCTATCGTCCGGGCTGGCAGACGGCATATCGTGATCTTGCCAGCGCTCTCTCGTTTATCTTTGAAAATGCATATGCGTTGGGTGTGGATACGAACGGTTATTCCCTTTGGGGCGGCAGTGCGGGAGCAAGGATGGCAGCCGAACTCGGTTCTTACGGAGCTGCGGAATAAGGCGGCGACGATATCCCGGGACCTTCCGCCGTCATAATGCGATATACCATGCCGCGGTCAACTCCAACGCATACGACCGCACTCCGCCGGGCTCAGTGATAACGTATTCGCTCGCACCCTGGCAGACCGCATTCCTCATCGCCGGCATCGTGGTCGCGGTACTCGACGTCGCCGGCATCGTGTGGATAGTGCTTCGTCTGCTGGACGAGAAGAAACGCCTGGAAAAGTATAAGCATAAGGGAACGGTATAACGCGCTTGATATCGTATGCGACATTATGATTAAAACGTTGCGACGTCCCGGGGCTGCGGCTCCGGGACGTTTTTGCACGTCAAGGATCGTAATAAAATAAGCGCTGTAAAAATACTTCGCGATTTGCCGTTTACTTTTACCGTTTGTTGTGTTAATATATAAAAGATAGGGGCATTGCCCGTGGAGCGTGCCGGATGAATGCCGACGTTTGCGGGCTTGTGTGAAACATGCGCGATTTTAACGGTCGCGGCCGTGCGCCGCGGCACGGAGCATAGCGGAGGAGCGGTATAATGGTAAAAGACGTAAAGCTCGTTATGGGCGATATAACCCTCATGAAAACGGAAGCGATAGTCAATGCTGCGAACGAGACGCTGCTCGGAGGCGGCGGAGTGGACGGCGCGATACACGCTGCGGCAGGTCCCGGGCTGCTTGCCGAATGTCGCACGCTCGGAGGCTGTCGCACGGGCGAAGCGAAGCTCACGCGCGGCTACGATCTTCCCGCGCGATACGTCATACACACCGTGGGTCCGGTGTATCGGGACGGGAAACACGGTGAGAGAGAGCTTCTTGAAAGCTGTTATCGCAGATGTATGGATATCGCACTGCGCGAGGGGATACGCTCTGTGGCGTTCCCGCTCGTTTCTGCCGGCGTATACGGCTATCCGCAGGACGAAGCCGCCGAGGTCGCGCTGTCCGTGCTCGGGAGTTACGCCGGGCAGGGGACGGATATAACGCTCGTGCTGTACTCGCAGCGCACTTACGACGCCGCGTGCCGCGCGGCAGAACGAATGATCGGCATATAAAACGACGCCCCGCAAAGCGCTTTGCTTTGCGGGGCGCGGATCTTTATTTCCGTCAGACTTCTATATCCGCAGTTGCGCGTTCGGTGCGCACTTTTGCGATGAAGTCGGATACTTTGACGTGATCGGGATGATTGGCATACACGAATACGTCGTCCATGCGCCTGAACGTCACGATAAGTCCCATGTCGAAGTGCATGTCGCCGCCCGTAAGGCTCGCTCCCACTTCGAGGTCCACGATCTCGGGGATCTTGTCTTTGAGATCGGTCAGGTCGGCGACGATCTTAGCCATGATCTCGGCTTTCGTCATATTGCCTTCGCGGTCCTTGATCTTCCACATTACGATGTGTTTTACCATATATTTTCACCTGCCCTTGGATTGATTTCATCATGAGCGTATATAAATACAGTATATCTCTGCGCCGTCACATAAGTCAAACATTAAAGCGGTGATTTTATATTACGATAGCAATCAGTTCCGGCGATTATCGGGTATCCGTCCGTTATTTTGCGTTGACGAACGCTTCGAACATGGCTACGCCGGACGGGTAATATACGCGGGTGGTCCGTACTAATCCTTCGTTGTATGTCTCTATCCCGTGGACGTGCGCGCCGCTGTCATACATCACGAACGGTACCGGGTCGGACACATGCGTGCGCACCGAGAGGGGAGTGGGGTGATCGGGCGTGATGAGCAGCTTAAAGCGTTCGCCGCGGCGCGTCATCTCCTCGAATACGGGACCGACGACGAGCGAGTCTATGAGTTCGATGCTCCTGATCTTGCCGGCTTTGTCTCCCTGATGTCCGCATTCGTCCGGCGCTTCCATATGCACGTACACGAAGTCGTGAGTCCTGATTGCGTCGAGCGCGGCGGCGGCTTTGCCCGCAAAGTTCGTATTTATCGTGCCGCATGCGCCCTCGACGTCTATCGAGTCCATGCCGGCGACTATTCCGAGGCCTTTTACGAGGTCTACGGCGGATATCACCGCGCCTTTCAGTCCGTAGAGTTTTTCGAACGCGGCGAACGACGGGCGGGTCCCTTCGCCCCACAGCCAGCAGCTGTCCGCGGTATTCATTCCTTTATCCGCTCTTTCGGCGTTGATCCGGCTTTTGACGAGCGCCTCGCGGCTGCGTTTCTGGAACAAGAGTATCTCATCCGCATAATTGCCGCCCGGGAGATAGGATGCGATCGGTCTGCCCGTTATGTCGTGTGGCGGAGTGAGCAGCGCGCCCGTTTTTCCGCCCCTGCGAACGAGGCAGTGCCTGTAACTTACTCCGGCGTGCAGTTCGCAGCCTTCGGGCACGATGCCGGGCGTGCGCTTCAGCTCTTCTATCAGCGCCGCTGCCGACGGAGTATCTATCTCGCCCGAGCTGTAATCCTTCATCGTAAGGGTCTCGTACGCGCCGTCGCCCTCCAGCGATACGAGGTTGCAGCGGTATGTCACGTCGTCGGGACCGAGCTCTATGCCCATGCTTGCCGCTTCCAGCGGAGAGCGTCCGGTGTAATATTCGGCGGGATCGTATCCCATTACCGCCATATTTGCCACATCGCTGCCCGGCTTCATGCCGTCGGGTACGGTTTTTGTCAGTCCGCATACGCTCATCCGCGCGATGGCGTCCGTGTTGGGTTTGTTCGCGAGCGAAAGCGGAGTCTGTCCGTTTTCGTCGGGGTAGTCCGCCCAGCCGTCTCCGAGTATGACTATGTATTTCATGTTCGTCTCCTTTTGTCGCTTTTATACTTGTCTGCGGGCGCGTGTCGTGCCGCTTTTCGGAAACAGACGCGCACGGAAGCCGTGCGCGTCTGATCGTATGATCCGTCTATCCCGTCCGCCGTTACTTTATTATGGAGTAATCGCTGATCTCTGCGACGGTCACATTCGTGGCAACGCCTTCGGTATTCGTTTCATAAGTGGCGAAGTACATCAGTACGTTTGACGTCTTGATCCCGTAATAGTCGAAATCCACATCCGAGTAGTAGGCGGTAACGGACGTACCCATGTTAGTTGCGTTGCGGTAGAACACCGCGCGGTTGACGGGTATCGAATATCCTGCGTTCACGCCCGCTTCTTCCGCAGCAGCTTCGTCGTAATAACGCACGGAGTCTCCGAGATATTCGGTAACGAACGAATCGTCGTCGGGGCCGTAAGTATCGTAAGCGAAATTGTCGGCAGGGTCGTCGGCGGTATCCGTCGTTACGCTCGCGGCTATCGTGTTCACGGCTTCGTCGTCATATACGCCCGTTTCCACTGCGTTATGAACGCTGAACGACGTGCTCAGCCCGCTGTTGAGACCGGACTGCGCGCGCTCGAGCAGGTAAAACGTCTCGTTATCGTAGTTCGTCGTCCCGATAAGCGTGATACGCTCGTCGACGGTCTCCGTGCCGCCCGTTTCGGAGTATATGTTCTCTCCGGCAAGGTAATCCGCAAATACCGTATATGTGATGCCGCTCGATCTGAGGTCGGCGGTCTTATACGAAAATACTGGCATCATGTTTATGTTGCGCAGAAGCACGACGCTTTCCATCGTGTCCGCTTCTCCCGCCCATGCGCCGTTTTCGCTGCTGTCCGTATACGTAAGCTCGAAAGTCGTGCGGATCAGGCTGTAAGCGGAGGGAGAAGAAGAAAGTTCGTCCAGCCTTCCGGATATGCGCTCGTTGAAATAGGGGATATCCGCGAGAGTTCCGAGTTCTTCCCATTCTGAGATATCGCGGTCTGCCGTCATGATCTCGGTCACATATTTGCCGTCGGCGAGCACGACGTCCTCGTTTGCTTCGAAGCCGCCTTCTGCCGTTTCCGTTGCCGCAAAGCGGGTGATGTCGTATTCGGTCTTTTCGTAATTATAGAGATTGCTCCACGGAGTGGGGCTGAGTATTTCGCTCGACGCCGTTTCTCCGCCGCAGGAGGGCATTCCCAGACCGCAGCCGGTGAATGCCAGCGCGGATATCGCGAGAAGGGCGGTAAGCGCCAAAATCTTTTTCATCTGATAACTCCGTCGAAATTTGATCCAATCCATTGTACCATAAATAACTTGATTTGTCATCAAAATTCGGGTATTATGTTTATATGAAAAAAATTTTTTTGTATCCGTCGTTTACGGCCGCGCTGGATGCGGTGATGCAAGACTTATCGCGACGTAAGATCGATCTTAAGCGCCGTCATATCGTTGTGGTGCCCGATCGCTGCACGCTGACTGCCGAGCGCGCGTTGTGCGCCGCTCTCGGCGGCGCTTTCGACGCGTATGTCACGACGTGGAGCAGGCTGACGGGAGGAGCGGGAGAGAACGAATATCTTCCCCGCAAGGGCAGCGTCATGCTCGTGCGCCGGATACTTGCGGATAACAGGACGCGGCTGAAGTGCTATTCGCGCAGCTGGTCGTCAAAGGGATTCGCGTCGCGCATGTACGACGTGATAAGCCAGCTTTCGGTATGCGGCATATCTCCCGAAGAGATAGCTGCGGACGACGGCGGCAAATCGCACGACATCGCGCTCGTGTATTCGGAATATCTGAAGGCGACGGAAGGGACGCTCAAGGACGCTTCCGGCAGGATGGTGCTGCTGGCGCGCACGCTCGAGGAGACCGATCTTGTGGCAAACGCCGTCGTGTACGTCGCGTGTTTCGATTCGTATACCCCGCTCATGGAGCGCGTGCTGCGCGCTATAGACGGCAGCGCGACAGAGCTGCGCATGTATAACGTGGAAGCGGGCGAGCGCGCGTTCGGGGACGTGGAATTGTATTCCGCGCCGTCGGCGGCTGCGGGAGCGAAAGCGATAGCTGCAAGGATAGCCGCCGAACGCAGGCGCGGGCTGACATACGATGAGATATGCGTGGTCACCGCCGAGCGACGGCCGGACGAACTCGTGCGCATATTTCGCGAGAACGGCATACCGTACTGCGCCCCGGAGAGCCTTACGCTCGCAGAGCATCGTCTCGGCGTATTCCTTACTGACGTCATAGGCGCAAAGAGCAGGGGGTACCGCGCCGAAGACATAGTGCGGCTTGCGAAAAATCCGTTTTCCGGCGTTGATAAAACGGACAGCGACGCTCTCGAGCGTTTCGTGCGCAGGCGAGGGATCACATACAAGCTCTTTCTTTCGCCGTTTACGGGCGACGGCGCGGGCGCGGAGTATCTGGAACGCGCCGAGTCGGGCAGGCGCGCGGTCGCGTCTCTCCTGGAGCTCGC
>USNB01000042.1 GCA_900555875.1 uncultured Eubacteriales bacterium | reverse complement strand
GCTTTTGTGCACCGTTTGAGTTTAAAAAGTCACGTGAAATATCGACAATGCGGCTTCCGTTCCAATTCATTACAAGGCGCGGGTTTTCCGTAACGACAGCAACTACCGTAGCCTCCAAGTTTTCGGCAGTCGCAAGTTCCTTAAATCGCTGAGCATGCTGCGGTTCTACAACCACAGCCATACGTTCCTGCGACTCGCTGATGGCAAGCTCCGTACCGTCCAGTCCGTCGTATTTTTTGGGGACTGCATTTAAGTCTATTTCAAGTCCGTCCGCCAGCTCTCCGATAGCAACGGATACACCGCCTGCGCCGAAATCGTTACAGCGTTTAATAAGGCGAGAAGCCTCGCTGTTTCTGAATAGGCGCTGAAGCTTGCGCTCCTCCGGCGCGTTACCCTTTTGAACCTCTGCACCGCAGCTTTCAAGCGACTGAAGAGTATGAGATTTTGACGAACCTGTCGCTCCGCCGCAGCCGTCGCGTCCAGTCTCACCGCCTATGAGCAGCACCACGTCGCCCGGCTCGGGGCGCGAACGCACGACGTTGTATGTGGGAGCCGCGCCCACTACAAAGCCCGTCTCCAGACGCTTCGCCTTATAGCCCTCGTGGTACATCTCATGTACCATGCCCGTCGCAAGTCCTATCTGATTGCCGTATGACGAAAAGCCTGCCGCAGCCGTCGTCGATATCGTGCGCTGAGGCAGTTTGCCTTCAAGCGTGGCGGAAAGCGGCTCGTTGATGTCTCCGGCGCCGCTGACGCGCATGGACTGATACACGTATACTCTGCCGGACAGCGGATCGCGGATCGCTCCGCCCAGACACGTCGCCGCGCCGCCGAAAGGCTCTATCTCCGTCGGATGGTTATGCGTCTCGTTCTTGAACATGACCAGCCATTCTTCGGGCTTGCCGTCCACGTCGGCGGTCACCTTTATCGAGCAGGCGTTGATCTCTTCGCTCTCATCCAGATCGGGTATCCTGCCCTCTTTTTTGAGCTGTTTGGCGCCTATCGTCGCCATATCCATGAGCGTGGGATATTTTTTATCCGGTCTGCCTTTCGCAAACTCGTCGTGCAATGCGAGATACTCTCCGAGCGCTTCTTCAAGCTCGGGGATATCGGTATCCGTCTCTATCCCGGTAAGGCGCGTGCCGAACGTCGTGTGCCGGCAGTGATCCGACCAGTATGTGTCTATGACTTTAAGTTCGGTCTCCGTAGGTTCGCGCTTTTCACCCGCGAAATAGTCCCTCACGAACGCGAGGTCGTCGATGCTCATCGCGAACCCCATGCTCGCATGATAGCCAGCGAGCGCGCGTTCGTCCATGGACGTGAACCCCGCCACTTCGGGCTCGTCGTAAACGGCATCGAGAGACTGCGGCTTGTCGGGAGAGCACAGTCTCGACTCCACCGGATTGACGAGGTATTTGCCGAGAACCGCGGCTTCCGCTTTGGTTATGCCTTTGAACGCGTAAAGAGTGGCCGTCTTTATGAGAGGACGGCTGCCCATGGTGAGAAGCTGCACGCACTGAGCGGCGCTGTCCGCACGCTGGTCGTACTGACCGGGCAGCAGCTCCACCCCGATGACCGTATATCCGTCCAGATCCGCCTTTTCCTCATAGACGTCGTCTACGGGCGGCTCCGAAAATATCGTGAGTTTGGCGCGTTCGAAATCCTCTCCGTCCAGCCCTTCCACGTCGTAACGGATGAGCATGCGCATCTCCGCTTTTATCGAAAGAGCGCTCTCTATCTCCGCCTGCTTGCGGCGGCGCACGGTATCGTAACCGTTTTTCTTTTCAACAAACAGTCTCCTGATCATATCCTCTCCCGTTGCGGCTCAGCCGAGCTCTTTAAGTATGTCGGTGCGGTAATGCACTTTGTCGAACGTTATGCGTTTCGCGTTCGCGTACGCCTTATCGCGAGCTTCCTTGAGCGTGGGCGCGAGCGCCGTCACGCCCAGCACTCTGCCGCCGCTCGTGACGATATCGCCGTTGCCGTCGAACGCCGTGCCGGCATGGAACACTATCACGCCGTCGTCGAGATCGCCGAACGTTATCTTCTTGCCCTTCTCGTACTTTTCGGGATATCCGCCCGACGCGAGCACAACGCACACCGCGCTGTCGCCCGTCCACTTTATGTCCACTTTATCGAGCGTACCGTCTATGCACGCCTCGAATATCTCGAAGAGATCGGTCGCGAGACGGGGCAGTATGACCTGCGTCTCGGGATCGCCGAAACGCGCGTTGTATTCGAGCACTCGGAGATCGTCGCCGTCTATCATGAGTCCGGCGTAAAGCACGCCTTTGAACTCTATGCCTTCGCTCTGCAGTCCTTTGAGCGTGGGCAGCAGTACTTCGTCGTATATGCGCTTCTCCATCTCCGGAGACACCTTATACGAGGGCGAAAACGTACCCATACCGCCGGTGTTCAGACCCTTGTCGCCGTCGAGCGCGCGTTTGTGATCCTGGCTCGTCGTCATGGGGACGATGGTCTTTCCGTCGCAGAACGCGAGCGCGGAACACTCGAATCCCCGAAGGAAGCGTTCGATGACCACGGTGTTTCCCGCGCTGCCGAACGCCTTGTCCAGCATGATCTCCTTCAGCCCCGCTTCGGCAGATTCCCTGTCTTCGCAGATGAGCACGCCCTTGCCGAGCGCGAGACCGTCCGCCTTGAGGACCACCGGATACGAGCAGACGGAAAGATATCTCTCCGCCGCGGCATAGTCGGCAAACACCTCGTACTCCGCCGTCGGGATGCCGTATTTTTTCATCAGATCTTTAGCGAACGACTTGCTCGCTTCCAGACGCGCCGCATTCGCGCGCGGCCCGAACGCCCTGAAGCCCTCCGCTTCCAGCCTGTCCACAAGCCCGGCGGCAAGAGGATCGTCGGGAGCGACCACCGTCATGTAAATGTCGGGATGACTACGCACAAAAGCGACGACCCCTTCGAGATCCGTCGCTTTTATGTTCCCGTGACACTCCGCAATGCCGGCGATGCCCGCATTGCCGGGCACGCAGTATATCTTGCCTACTTCGGGCGAGCGGGACAGCGAGTACGCTATCGCGTGCTCGCGTCCGCCGCCGCCCACTATGAGTACGTTTTTTTTCATCGGGATATTTCCTTATGTAACGGTTTGCGCGCGCCCGCTCCAAACGCGCCGGCGCACGGAGATGTTTTTCAGTGTTTGAAGTGTCTCTGTCCCACGAATATCATCGCTACGCCCTTTTCGTTGCACTTTGCGACGGAATCGTTGTCGCGTATGCTTCCGCCCGGCTGCACGATGGCGGTTATTCCCGCCTCCGCCGCCGCTTCCACGCAGTCGTCGAAGGGGAAGAACGCGTCGGACGCAAGCACCGCGCCCTTTGGATCGTTGCCCGCGCCCCGCGCGTGCTCTATCGCCTGCTGCGCCGCCCATATGCGGTTGGTCTGTCCCGCGCCCACGCCTATCGCCATATAGTCCTTGGCGATGACGATGGCGTTGGACTTAGTGTGCTTGACGACCTTATACGCGAACTCGAGCTGCGAGAGCTGCTCGTCGGTGGGTACGGCGTCCGTCACCGTCTTTACCTCGTCGGAGTACAGCGACCTGTCCTTTTCCTGCACGAGCAGTCCGCCCGCGACCTTTTTCATGTCGCGCACGTTCTCGCCGTAAGGTTTTTCGATGTCGTCTATCTCGAGAAGACGGAGATTCTTCTTCGCCGAAAGTATCTTCTTCGCCTCTTCGCTGAAACTCGGCGCGATGACGATCTCGAGGAATATCTTGACCATCTCGCTCGCGGTCTCTGCGTCCACTTCGCCGTTGCATGCTACGATGCCGCCGAATATGGAGACGGGATCGCAGGCATATGCCTTCTTATACGCGTCCGCTATGCTGTCGCCGAGCGCCGCCCCGCAGGGATTGGCATGCTTGACGGCGACGACTGCCGGTCTGTCCGGGAATTCTTTGAGAAGATCGAGCGCTCCCGCACAGTCGTTTATGTTGTTGTACGACAGTTCCTTGCCCTGGAGCTGACGGGCGGAGCTGAGCGTGCCCGCCGTTTCGGCAGAGAAAAGTTCGCTGTACCACGCGCCCTTCTGATGCGGGTTCTCTCCGTAACGCATGTCCTGCTTTTTCTCGTAAGCGAACGTAGCCTGCTCGGGGAACTCGATGCCCAGCTTCTTCTGCATATAGTTGGAGATCATCGTATCGTACACCGCCGTATGACGGAATACCTTATACGACAGCATGAAACGCCACTCGCGGTCGTCCGTGCCGTTCTTTATGCGCTCTATCGCCTCGCCGTAATCGGCGGGATCGACGAGGACTATCACTCCCGGATAGTTTTTCGCCGCGCTGCGGATCATGGTCGGTCCGCCGATGTCGATGTTTTCCACCGCCTCTTCCAGCGTCACGCCCGGTTTTTCCACCGTGGCTCTGAACGGATAGAGGTTGACCGCCACCACGTCTATCCTGCTTATGCCCAGCTTTTCCAGCGTCTGCATATGCTCGGGGATGTCCCTGCGCGCGAGCAGACCCGCATGCACCGCGGGATGGAGCGTCTTTACCCTGCCGTCAAGACATTCGGGGAACCCCGTTATATCGCTTATGTTTATGGGCTTGAGACCCGCCTCTTTAAGGGCTTTTTCCGTACCGCCCGTCGAGATGATCTCAAAACCGAGCTTGTCGAGAGCGCGTGCGAATTCCACGACTCCCGTCTTATCGCTGACGCTTATGAGCGCCCTTCTCTTATCTGCCATAGTACTTCTCCTGTCGCGGATCAGTCGGAAACGACGACCTTTCCGTCCACTACTTTTATCCTATCGTCGCAAAGATCCTTTATCACGCTGACGAGCATGGGATGTTCGATCTGCGTGAGGATGCGCTTCTGCAGCGCTTCGGGCGTATCGCCCTTGTACACCGTCAGCTTCTGCTGACGTATTATGGGACCGCCGTCTATGTCCGCCGCGACGAAATGCGCGGTGGCTCCGCTCTCCTTCTCCCCCGCAGCGATGACTGCGGAATGCACGCGGATACCGTAAAAATTCTTTCCGCCGAATTTGGGAAGAAGAGAGGGATGTATGTTGACGATACGGTTAGGATACGCGTCGATGACGAACTGCGGCAGTATGCCGAGATACCCCGCGAGTATGACGTAATCCACGTCGTACATCTTCAGCAGACGGAGTATCTCCCTGTCGCGGGCTTCCGCGGACGGGTAATCCTTTTTGCAGCACACGTAATTGGGGATCTTGGCGCCCTCCGCTCTGACGAGCGCGTACGCCTCGTGATTGGACGAGATGACGACGGCTATCCTGCCGTTTATCTCGCCGGACGCGCATGCGTCCATGATCGCCTGCATATTCGTGCCGCTGCCGCTTACGAGTAACGCAAGTTTTTTCATGTCAAACCCCTCTTCAGGCATTGTTTGCGCCGCGCAGCAGTTTTACTCCGCTGCCGTCGGCTACCTTACCTATAATATATGCCGTCTCTCCCGATCTAAACGCAAGATCGACGACTTCTTCCGCTATCTCCGCCGGTACGGCGAATACCATACCGATACCCATATTGAAAGTATTATAAAGCTTGTCGTCGCCCAGCCCGCTCTTTTTCGCGAGGAGATCGAATATCGGAAGGCGCGGGAACGAATCGAGATCGACCTCTGCGCAAAGCCCTTCGGGAAGTATCCTCGGGATATTTTCTATGAAACCTCCGCCCGTGATGTGCGCGATGCCGTGTACGTCGAACGCGTCCGCTATCGCGAGCGCCGCTTTCACGTAAAGGCGCGTGGGCGTGAGCACCGCTTCGCCCGTCGTCATGCCGAGCGACGCGTCGTATTTTTCCAGCTCTTTTCTGTCCTCTCCCAGAAGTTTGCGGACGAGCGAAAATCCGTTGGAATGCACTCCGCTGGACGCAAGCCCCACGAGAGCGTCTCCTTTCTTCACCTTGGAACCGTTTATTATCCTGTTCCTGTCGGCTATGCCCACGGCAAAACCGGCGAGGTCGTATTCGTCCTCGGGATACATGCCGGGCATTTCAGCCGTCTCGCCGCCGATGAGCGCGCAGCCGACCTCCCTGCATGCGTTCGCGACCCCCTTGACCACGACGGACATTTTTTCGGGATCGAGCTTGCCGCACGCGACGTAGTCGAGGAAAAACAACGGACGGGCGCCCTGACAAACGATGTCGTTGACGCACATCGCGACGCAATCCGTCCCGATGGTGTCATGCTTGTCGAGCACTACGGCGTAGCGCAGTTTGGTGCCCACGCCGTCCGTTCCGGAAACGAGCACGGGATCCGAATATCCCTTCGGCACCGCATAAAAACCGCCGAACGAGCCAAGCCCGGAAAGAACGTTTTCGTCGTAAGTGTCCGCCGCGCTCTTCTTGATGAGGTCGACGAGCTTATAGCCGCGCGTGACGTCCACGCCCGCGGATCTGTAATCTATCATAACGCCGCCCTCCTTCGCGTCAGCTCTTCGTGATACGGCGCATCATCTCTTTGTATGCGTCCTCCACGCCGCCCATGTCGCGGCGGAAACGGTCCTTATCCAGCTTTTCGCCCGTCTTGCTGTCCCAGAAGCGGCAGGTGTCGGGAGAGATCTCGTCGGCGAGGATGATCCTGCCGTCGTATCTGCCGAATTCCAGCTTGAAGTCGATGAGATCGACGCCCAGCGTCTTGAAATACTCTTTGAGCACGTCGTTGACTTTGAACGCCGTGCGCTGTATCGTGTCTATCTCCTCGCGCGTCGCAAGCCCGAGAGCGAGAGCGTACCAATCGTTTATCATGGGATCGCCGAGATCGTCGTTCTTATAGCTGAATTCGAATCCCGTCGAAAGAAGGGGCGTTCCCTCCTTGACACCGTAACGCTTGGAAAAAGAACCTGCGGCGACGTTACGCACGATGACCTCGAGCGGAACGATCTCCACCTTCTTGACGAACGTCCTGCGGTCGTCCACTTCTTCGATATAATGAGTCTCTATCCCGTGCTGCTCGAGCAGGCGGAACATCATGTTGCTCATCTTGTTGTTGATGACGCCTTTGCCCGCGATCTGACCTTTCTTGAGACCGTTGAACGCCGTGGCGTCGTCCTTATAATCGACGAGCACCACCTTCTCGTCGTCCGTCGCGAATACCTTCTTCGCCTTTCCTTCGTAAAGCTGCTTTCCTATTTCCATGGTAGTATCTCCCTGCGGCAAAAGCCGCGTCTGAATCAGTCGGTCAGTCTATCCTGAGCTCTTTCTGGAGCGCGAGATCGTCGTTGACGACCTTTTTGCGCATATCCTCTTTGTAATCGGCGAGTTTCTTCTTGAGTTCGCCGTACTTGACCGCGAGTATCTGCACTGCGAGCAGCGCGGCGTTGTCCGCTCCGTTCACGGCGACGGTCGCCACCGGCACGCCTTTGGGCATCTGCACCATAGACAGCAGACTGTCCAGCCCGCCCATGAAACTCGTTGCGACGGGGAGAGCTATCACCGGAAGAGTGGTATATCCCGCGAGCACGCCCGCAAGATGCGCGGCCTTGCCTGCCACGCCTATGAGGACTTCGAAACCGCGCTCCTCGGCGGTCACCGCAAAATCATGCGCCTCTATGGGAGAACGATGCGCGGAGATTATCCTTATCTCGCTCTCCACGCCGAATCTGTCGAGCACCGTCACGGCGGGTTTGACCACGTCGTAATCCGATCTCGATCCTATAACTATGGCGACTTTTCCGTATGCGCTCATATGTCCCTCCGAAAAATCTTTTTACAAGTCAAGTATAGCATTTCGCCCGCCGTCAAGTCAAACGAATATAAACCGTCATGTAAATTTTAACCGCACATTACTTCCCTCTTGCATTTGCCGAAAAAGTGTAGTATAATGAAAATACAATATCCGCAGCCCGTTCGTACGGGCAAAGGGGGCGCAATGAATCTTACTTATTCGGAGATATGTTCGCCGGGCGGACGAACGGGCAATCAGGACTGCGCAGGCTGGAAAGCGGGCGGCGGCAAGGCATGCTTCGTCGTGTGCGACGGTCTGGGGGCATATTCCGGGAGCGGCATCGCAAGCAATATCTGCGTGCGGTCCGTCTGCGACGGCTTCATGGAAAAGGGCGAACCCACAAAAAGCAGCGTCGGCGAACTCGTATTCGAAGCGCACTGCCGCATCACGGAGGAAAAGACCGAAAACGGCTACATCGACGGCGCGTGCACGACGTTTGCCGGGCTGTTCACCGACGGCACGCGCACCGTGATCGCACACATCGGAGACTCGCGGGTATATCGCTTCCGGGCGGGAAAGATACGCTTCTGCACCGCCGATCACTCGGTGGCGCAGCTGGACGTGGAAGCGGGACGCATCTCGAGACGCGACCTGCGCTATCACCGCGACCAGAACAAGCTGACGCGCGTGCTGGGAGGCAGACGTTACCTTCCCCCCGACATAAGCGAACTGAACGAACCGCTCGGCCCCGGAGACGCGTTCCTGCTGTGCACGGACGGGTTCTGGGAATACGTGGACGAGGATGAAATGGAATACGCGCTCACTCTCGAAGGCACCGGCGAGCGGCTGCTCGAATACATGGAGAACAAACTTCGCTCGCGCGCGCCGGAAGGCAACGACAATTACACGGCTGCGCTCGTGCGCGTGACCGGGGAGGATGAAAGATGATAACCACCGAAACGATGGGGCTCTGCCCGCGCTGCTTCTCTCCCCTCGGCAAAAACAGAGTATGCACGGTATGCAAAAAACGCGCCGACCGCCCCGTGCCGGCGCCCGCGCACAGGCTGCCGCCCGGAACGCGGCTGAAAAGCCGCTATGTGCTCGCATCCGCGATAGGCGAAGGCGGATTCGGCATCACGTATCTCGCGTTCGACGCGATGAAAGCCGGGCGCGTCGCGATAAAGGAATATTTCCCGTCGTCGTTCGCGGTGCGCTCCGGAAAGGACGTCGTCGTAAGATCAGAAAGCTTCCGCGCACGTTTCTCCGTCGGGAAAAAGCGCTTTACGGACGAGGCGAAAAACATGGCGGCGATAAAGAATCTCGACGGGATACCGACGGCGCTCGATTACTTCAGCGAGAACGGCACGGCATACATCGTCATGGAATACATAGACGGAGAAACGCTCAAAAACTATATCGCGAGAAAAGGCCGTCTGAAGGAAGAGGAAGCCATAAACATACTCCGCCCCGTACTCTCCTCCCTCTCGCTCGTACACGACGCCGGGCTGATACACCGCGACGTATCCGCCGACAACATACTCATAACGG
>USNB01000041.1 GCA_900555875.1 uncultured Eubacteriales bacterium | reverse complement strand
TGACGCCGGGAGCATACCAGCCGCTGGAGTGGTTCCAAAGCGCTATCTGACCGGTGAGATCGCCCTGGCGATGAGCTATCTCCACGTTCCACGTGCTCGACACCACCGTCTGGGGAGCGAAGTTACCCTTGATCTCACCGCCGTTGCTCAGCTCTGCCTTACGGGGAGCGACCCAGCAGTTGCTGATGCCCTGAGGGCCGTCGTGGTGGACGCTGGAGACGATACCGAACGCGAGCGCATTCGTCGTCGCGACTCCGAACTGCGTGAATACGCCGTTGATGGCGGACGCCGCCTGCTCGACAGTCATCTGCTGTACGAACTTATCGAATTGCTCATTG
Organism: uncultured Eubacteriales bacterium; assembly: GCA_900555875.1. Classification (GTDB taxonomy): domain Bacteria; phylum Bacillota; class Clostridia; order Christensenellales; family Pumilibacteraceae; genus Protoclostridium. The sequence goes on along the minus strand of USNB01000041.1, from coordinate 8,981 downwards.
TCTATGGACAAGCCCACAAGGTCTTTGAGCTGGATGGGCGCCGAACCGGGCTCGGTGTAAGGCGTGCCCTCGTTGAACTTGTAGGTGGCCTTTGTCGCGCCTTCTTCCGTACCTGCGGCAGTGTAATACCACTTGCCTGCGCCGTCTACGCTGTCGTAGGTGTCCTTGAACGCGGGAGCGTCCTCGAGGTCGACTTCGCCGTTCTCGCCATACACGAAGGGCATGAGGAGCTTGGAGAGCCACTCGTCGCTCTTAACGCTCTCGGACTCAGCGGCCTTGAGGTATTTAGGCGTATTAGACCAATCTGCGGGGACTTCATTCACGGGAGTGAGCGAAGCGCCGTTTGCCCAATCGGAAGCGACATAGTTCTTACCGTAGATGAAACGGTACTGCGCCGCCCAGAACGGGTCGAGCATATCCGTCGTCGTATCGAACCAATAAGCGGACTGAGGGAACGTGCCCGCGAAATCCGCACGGCTCATAACGCCGTCCTCCATCTCCGCGTTCATATCGTCGAAGTGAGTGCTGACTTTCTTGCCGGAGTCAGGATCGCGATCGAAGATGATATCAGCGGCGATGTTATGCGTGCGCGTATTCGCTGCCGTGGCGGTAGCCCAGCCGTGGGCGTCCGTCGTCACATAGAAGTTGTAAGTGCCCGCATCGAGTTCCCAAACGGACTCCTGGTTGTTGTTCTGATCGTATACGTCGAAGGACGCCATATCGAAGGCATCGAACGTGAGCGTGACCGTATCCGTAGCATCCGGCTGGATGAGACCGGTCTTGGCGAATGCGCCGAGCTCGACGTGCGACTTCTCTATCTCGCCGTCGGTATAAGGCGCGCTGTAGTAAAGCTGTACGACGTCTTTGCCCGCTACTTCGCCCGTGTTCTTCACGGTAACGTCCACCGAGATCGTGAAGTTGCCGTACTCATCTGCCGTTCCGACTTCAAGCTCGCCTACCGTCCACTCGAACGTCGTATACGACAATCCGTAGCCGAAGGGATAGACGACAGCGTCGTCATAGTCAAATCCGACATAATCACCGTCTGCGGCTTCGGCGGCTGCCGTCTCATAGTAACGGTAGCCTACGTAGATTCCTTCCTCGTATTCCACGCCGAAGTAACCGTGACCCGTTTCGTAGCCATAGGTTCCGCCCGTTTCAAGATCGGGCAGTATACCCGTGAACGGAACAACGGTGTTGGTCGTCTCGTCAAGGCGGTAATACTGGTTGCCGAGGTCGGAAGTCGTCGTAAGGCCGTTACCTATGCGGTAACCCGACTGGTTCGCAAACGAAGGGGTGGCGGTGAAATCCCGCACGAGCGTGTCCACCGTCTTTCCGGAGGGATTGACCTCGCCGGAAATTATCTTTGCGAGCGACGTAAAGCCGTTTTGTCCCGCACCGGGTACCCACAGTATGGAGCTTACGTTCTCATTGTCAGCAAGAGGACCGACTTCAAATGCGCTCAGGCTGTTAAGGACGATTATAACGTTATTGAACTCCGCCGTGACGGCTTCGATCATATCCCTTTCGTTGTCGTCCAGCTCGAGATAGTGCGCAAAGGGATTTTCTTCCCGTCCGCTGCCGCCGACGGGCGTCCAGTCGCCCTCGCCTTCCACTTCCTTTTCGATCGCCTCGCGGCTGGGATTGGCGGTAGCATCGGCTGCCGTCTGTCCCTCCGTAGTTGCAAAAGACGACATGGGAAGGTCTGCGCCCTCGCCTCCTATACGGGATATGACAACGATAGCCGCGTCATCGTAATCGGAGTACGAATCCTTCACGTCTTGCGTGTAGCTGGACTGCGGGGTCTCGCCCGTGTTCCAGTAGGACGCCTGCGCGTTGCTCATGGAAGCGCTCGACCTGCCCGATCCCGAAGCCGAATCGTCGTTATAAAAATCCACAAGCTCGGGATTGACGTTGAAGCCCTCTGCTTCGAGCGCATCGATGAGCGTTACGTCTACGCCCGCGCCGCCCGAAGAGCCGGAACCGGTGTAGACGGGATCTACGGAGTTCTTGCCGAACACGCTTATATTGTTGCGCGTCGAAGCAAGCGGCAGGCTGGGAACGTTTTCCTCTCTGGACGGCTGTCCCCATCCGCCCGAAACGGTATATGTTACCGTCTCATTCTTGAGAAGGACATACCCCTCTTCCGTGATCCTGAGATTGTGTTCGTGGACCGCGTCGAGAGCTGCCTGTTCGCTTTCGAACTCCGTTTCGAATACGGGGCCCGTCCAGCCGGTCTTGGCTGCGGAAGCGCTCAGCGATCCGGTCCCGACCGCAAAACCCGCAATAAGGGCCGCGATCAGGCAAACAGCTATCAATATCGCTTTGAAGCGATTTACGATCACTGTTCTTTTCATCCTTTTACCTCCTTTTATAAAAAGTAATATCGTCGCTACCCGAACGGGTAACAACGATATGATAGAAGGTATTTCAATGTTTTTCAATACTTTTGCCGAAATCCGCACCCTCATCGGCGAAACCGGAAACGCGCGTTTTTTGCGCTGCCGAAACCGGTATTTATCCTGCCGAAACCTGCATCGCGCGATCCGTCGTCGGCAGGAAGATATTGAGAGTGAACAGGTCCCCCCTGACGTTTACGGTCAGCCGTCCGCCGTATTTTTCCACGATCATGCGCATGCTGCGTGTGCCGAAACCGTGTCCTTCGCGGCTGCTGACGGGCAAACCGTCCTCGAAGCGCAGTTTGCTGTCGAAATAATTCGTTATGCTTATATTGGTCAGTCTGCCGAGACGGTTCTCCGTTATCGCGATGACGCGGCGCTCCTTATCCAGCCGTTCGACCGCGTGGACGGCGTTTTCTATCGCGTTGCCGAACAGCGCGTACAGCTCGTGATCGGGTATGAAATCCAGCCTCGTACCGTCGATAAGGCAGGTCAGGCGGATGTCGTGCCGCAGGCAGTATAACCCTTGCGTGGACAGCACGACGTCTATCGCCTCGCTGCCCGTTTTGATCTGCGTGTTATACACATCAACGGCGTCGCTCAGTTCGCCTATAGCGGAAGGATCCATCTTTCCGTTCATGGCGCGAAGCTGATGACGGATATCATGGCACTTGAGATTGATCATATCCACGTTCGCCTTTTCGTGCTCGTACTTCTTGCGTTCATCGCCGAGCAGCCGCTGCAATTCCTTGAAATCGTCGAAAATATGCCGACGCGACATGATATTGATCTCGAGCATGATGATGACTACGGAAACTATAGTGGACATCATGTACTCGAACATCATATACTGCCGTGCAGGTTCCGCCCAAGGCGCAAAAAACTGTATCTCGATAAATATGGTGGCTGCCAGCATTATCGCAGTCGTGACGAGCTGCAGCGGGCTGTCTATCTTGATGTCGCGATACGACGATCTTCTTCCCCGCACCCCGAGCAGGTATACCAGAGCGCACACGACGGCGAACAGCGCGCATTCGCACAGTATGTTCCACGGATCGGGTATGTTCACGCCCGCGAGCATGGCGATCACCGACAGCGCGCGCAGCGATATATGCTGCACCGAGTAACCGATAGTGGCGCAGAACGAAGCCGCCATAAAGCCGCAGTCATAGCACCAGACGACTGCAAACATCATAAGGATATACACGAACATGAACTTTCCGCCGCCGATGAGTATGAACAGACTGCCGCCGAGCAGACGCTCCGCCTCCGCAAGGATCGCATACACCGCGGTGAGGAACAACGGCGAAATGATGAGCCGCGCATTGCGGAACTTCCGTCCGGGCATACGGCAGCAGACGAGAAACGTACCGAGCGAAAACAGCAAGGGAAAACTGCAGTCCATCCATATACGCATGATGATCTTTATCATATTCCCCCCCCCCCTCACGAATGTTGACGGCTCCCGCCAGCGCATCGGACAGGCGCGTCACAAAGTCCTTTTTCATGCCGCGGCTGATCTTGAGCCGCGTCCTGTCCACAGTAACTTCGTCGCCGGATACCTCGCGGCACCAGCGCAGATTCACAAGATAGCTCGAACTGCACCTGCAAAAACCCTGCGAAGCAAGCTCGTCTTCTATCTTCTTCAGCCCGGGACCGCGCGCCTCGTAATCGCCCTTTACCGTGTGATACGTCACGCGCTTGTCCATGATCTCGATATATTTGATGTCCTGAGCCGTCATGACTATATCGCCCTCGCCCGGCAGATGTATCACGATCGGGGACGATCTCGCGGTGCTCGACAGCCGCAGCTTGTCCATGCGCAGCTTCAGATCGTAATACGACACGGGTTTCAGAAAATAGTCCATCGCCCCGACGCGATATCCGCGCACCGCGTATTGAGCCATGTCCGTAACGAAAATGAGCGGAACGTTTTCGTCCAGCTTACGCAGCTGCTCCGCCGCTTCCATGCCGTTCATATACGGCAGCATGATATCCATGAAAATGACGTCGTAGATCGGTTTATACCCGCCGATAAACGGCTCCGCGCGATCGAACGTATCCGCGCGGATCTCCATCCCGCTCTCTTTCGCATAGCGTGAAAGATAGCTCTCCAAAGCACGCCTGTCGGATTCCTGATCCTCGATTATAGCCGCTCTGAACATGATTTCCCCTCCCGACCATTATCCATCCGTTGCCCGTATCCCGTCACTCGCGCGGCGGCAAATACCTCCTCCGGCAGTATGCGCATAACGATACGCCGAAGACAAAACGATCATACTTTAACTTAATCATAATACACCCATTTATACGTTTTAAGCAAGCAAAAAGGCGAAACAGGTCGGTTTTTCGCCGAAATCTGCTATTTTGCGCGCCGCTTTTATCCTTGCGCCCTGACGAGCTGTTTTTATCCGACTTCTTTATAACAGTCTCACTCCACTCATCCGGCTCGCAGCCGCCTCTATAGGAGGCTTAGTGCTCGCCACCTTCCCTAAGGCAATTAGGGAAGGCATATTGGACTCGCTTTGCTCGTAAATTTATAAAATACTAACGCGTCACGTCCCCGACGTGCGCGTCCATTTTATGCGGGAAACTAACGGAGCCGTTTTACAGAATTCGCAGCAAATGCATCGTATTTTTGATGATAGAAGCGCGTTTCTCGGAGCAAGGCGCATTTTGCGCCTTGCGGTTGGGTGCCGACTAGGTGATCCTGCGGCACCCCGAAAACGCGCTTATAGACCAAAAAGACGATAGCGTTTGCGTTTAGACGAAGCGCACCGCCCTTGCGCGTGCGCAAGGATAAAAGCGGTGCGCAAGGAAAAGGTTTGCGTCTTAACGAAACATCCCGTTTTATTGCGCCCTGCTTTGCGTGGGCGCAATAAAACGGGATGTAAGTTCAAGTCTTGGCACCCGACCAAAAGCAGAAAATACGCGTGAACGTGTTCACGCGTATTTTTGTTTTTGGTCGAGGCGACAAGACTTGAACTTGCGACCTCATGGTCCCGAACCATGCGCGCTACCGGACTGCGCTACGCCTCGACGCGACTGCCGTTCCGCATGTGCGGATCGGCAGTTACGAATGATATTTTACTCTATTTTCGGTCCGTTGTCAATTGTTTGCGGACAAAGAACCGTGTTTTTTGTTGCCGAAATTCTTCAGCCCTCGGCGTTGTCCTTTCCGATATTGTATACGCTTATAGCGTCCGAGATATTCTTTTCCAGCGCCTGACGACCGTACTTGTCTATATCGGCTTTGTTCTTCGCCTCGTGGGTGAGACATCCCGCGCCGCCTATGCAGCCTCCGACGCACGCCATTCCTTCGATGAAGTTGCCGTCGGGTTTGCCGACCTGAGCTTTGAGCAGCGCGGCTTTACACTGTTCGATACCGTCGCAGGGAACGGCTTTGACTTCGAAATCGAGACCGCGTTCCTTTATCGCCTGCGCGACCGCGTCCGAAACGCCGCCGCTTCTCGCGAATATCCTTCCGAAATAGGAGGCGTTATCGAGCACGCTTTCCTCCAGCGTCGTGAGGTCTATGTCGCGGCTGTCGAACAGCGCCTGAAGCTCCTCGAAAGTTATCGCGCTGTCTATATACGGTCTGACGTGATCGAGCTTGACTTCCATCTTCTTCGCGGTGCAGGGTCCGATAAACACTATCTTGCACTTGGGGTCCGTCTCCTTCATGTACTTCGCGATCATTGCGGCGGGGGAGAGATTGTGCGAGATGTGCGGTATCATCTTGGGGAAGGATTTATGGATGTAGTCCACGAACGCGGGGCAGCACGAGCTGGTGAGGAATCCTTTTTCTGACAGCTCCTTGCATTCTTCCCACGCGACCATATCCGCGCCGAGTGCGGCCTCGACGGTGTGGAAGAATCCCAGCTTTTCTATGCCGGTGACTACCTGTCCGAGCTTGGCATAGGTGAAATTGCTCGCGATGCTGGGAGCGATGACGGCATATACTTTATATTTTTCGTTGCCGTCGCTTTTCTTCAGCATGTCGATGACGTTGAGGATATACGATTTGTCCGCTATCGCTCCGAACGGGCACTGATAAACGCATGCGCCGCAGGATATGCACTTGTTGTTGTCTATTTTGGCTTCGCCGCCTTCCGCCATACTGATGGCTTTGATCTTGCAGGCGTTCTCGCAGGGACGCTTGCGGTTGATTATCGCCGAGTATTGGCATGCCTGTGCGCAGCGACCGCAGTTGATACACTTCTGCTTGTCGATGTGCGCTTTGTGCTGGTCGTCGAACGTGATCGCGTCTTTGGGGCAGACGTCCTCGCAGCGATGGGCGAGGCAGCCGCGGCATGCGTCGGTGACCGAATAGCCGGATGCGGGGCACTCGTCGCACGCTATATCGATGACTTCGATGACGTTGGGATTGGTCGGATCTCCGCCCATCGCGATCTTGACGCGTTCTGCGAGGATCGCGCGCTCCTTATATACGCAGCAGCGCATGGTAGGCGTGCCGCCGGGAACGATCTCCTTGGGGATATCGATCAGCTTTTCGAGCAGATCGCCCTTCCATGCGTGGCGCGCTACGGCGCGCAGTACCTTGTACTTGAGGTATTGGACTTTGGTATCGAACTTTCTCATACTAACTCCTGATTCCTTTCGTTTATGTTCTTTGATATTTTGTCCTGCTATCAGAAATACTCGACCTTTACCTGCTTGCCCATCTCGCGCAGTTTGCCGCTCAGCTCTTCGACGAGCCGCATTTTGATGTTGAAGTTGATGGGGAGGTTGGGGTTCTGGTGGGCGGGGTTGACCGCTCTTCCGACGAAGAATGCTATGTCGGTGGCGTCCTCGAACAGCATGCGCGCTATCTTGGACGCGCCGTCCTGTCCGCAGCTCCACTTTTCGTAGTCGCTGTTCGGCCCCGTGTAGTTTTTAGCGTATTCCAGTACGCGGCTGACGGTTATGACTCCTTCGGTCACGAGATCCACGCCATCTATCGTGGCGGTAGGCGGTATCTCCGGATCGAGATATTCGAGATCGGGCACGAGCGGCTTGCCGAGATATTCGGCGGCGATGGTGCTCGTCGTGCCGCCGCATACTATATGCTTTCCGTCTTTGGAAAAGAACAGCGACAGCATGCGGTTGGTATCCGAGCGGTCGGCGGGAGGGCCGAACATCATGTTGACCTGTACGCGCGGACGTATCCTGACTGTGCATACCGTGGCGTCGTCGCCCGGCTGACCGTCGTAAAGCCTGTCGCACTCGTCGAGGAGTATTTTGGTCAGAGTCTTTGCCGTGAAGCCGACGGGCACGAACGTCTTCATGAACTCTATTATGTCCGAACGCTTCCAGCCGAAGTTGTATTTGACTCCCACTCCGGCGTGCTCCACTCCGTCGCTCATCGCGATGAAGATGTCGCCTTCGCGGAGCGCTATGTCCGCCCGCGTTATGCGCTTGCCGCCTATGTCCAGCTGCGTGACGGGATATTCGAAGTTTTCGCCGTCCCTGAGCAGTATGACTTTGGGATTGTCGTACTGTATTATCTCCGCCCGCCTGTTGTTTACGATGCGTATGATCGTGAACGTGGAGTACGCCACGCCGCGCACCGAACAGACGGGCAGCGTAGCGGCTATCGTTTCCACGCAGTCCTCCAGCTTCAGACCGGCGGCTATCATCGTAGATATTATCTTGCTCGTGAGCGTGGAGAGTATGCTTGCCTTGACGCCGCTGCCCAGTCCGTCCGCGAGCACGATGACGGTGGACGGTTTATCCTCCGTTTCCACCATTTCCACGTGGTCGCCGCACAGGCTTTCGCCGGCGTGGTTTATGCTCATGTAGCCTATGTCGGCGCAAAGATTATTCGTCCTCATGCGCTATCGACTCCTTGAGCTTCGTGAGCGCGATCTTGGTCTCCGCGGCGGTCTCGCCGAGCAGGGACGCTATCTCCTGAACGATGCGCATCTGCTTGTCGACGACCTTATCCGCGATATCCACCGTCGCGCGGCTGATGTTTTCTTTTTTTATCCGTTCTTCTTCTTCGTCCGTGATATCGCGTATGATCGCGATCAGTATGCGGGAAGTTTTGTCGTGTATTATCGTGAGATCGAAATACTTGTTGTATTCGGCGTAATATTCCCTCCGTCCGCGCACCTGCTTGTGCTCGTCGAGCACGTCGAGGAAGGGCAGGGGATCCATTATGCGGACGATGCGGTCGCCCATTATGTCCGAGGCGGACTGTATGTTGAACATCTTCAGCGCGGCTTTGTTTATCTGCTGCACTTCGAGATCTTCGTTGACGACTATTATGCCGTTGGGGGTGTTGGCAAGTATATTGCCCGTAAAGCGTTCCGCCTTTTGCATGAGGAAGGGGAGACACATGTTGATGTCCGCCTTGCCCTGCGCCACGGCGATGGCTTTTTCGCGGCAGGTCTCGTATCCGCACGTGCCGCAGTTCAGCTCGTCCGAGGGCTTTACCTTTCCCGTGCTCTTCAGTATCGCGCGTATTTCCTCTTCGGTGGGCATGACCTTTGTCACGCCTATGTATCCGCGGTCCTTATGCAGGAAATCCGACGAATATGACGGAACGTCGAAATCGTCCTTGCCGGCATATTCGAGTAT
>USNB01000040.1 GCA_900555875.1 uncultured Eubacteriales bacterium | reverse complement strand
CGCCGCAGATAACGCAGATACAGTCCATACAGCCGAAACGAATACCGACAACTATTCCGAAGAAGACGGCGACAGAGACGCCGCAGCGGAAGAGACGTTCCGCAGCTATGACGACGGAGAGCTTTCCGAAGATGCGCGGCGCGAGATGATAATACAGCGCGGATACCGCGGCGTGATACGCGATCTGCTTCGCGGAGAATATACCGGCAATATAACGCCGCCGTTATCCGATGAACCTTACGCTCCCGCAGAATACGAACATATCGAAAGCGCGGCAGCCGAAGCGGAGACGCAGCCCGCAGCCCGCGGACGTTCGACGGAAATGCAGGCTGACTTTTCCAACCTGCTCACTGCAGTACGCAGCATGGGCGACGAGATACGCATAAGAACGCACAGCAGCAGTGCGGACAAGGAGTACAACAGCGTTTATCAATATTATTCGAATAAATTGCTGCTGTATAAATACGGCATCCTGTTCCTTCTGATGGCGGCAGAGATACTTATCCCCTATCTGATCATCAAGTTTGCCGTAGGCATAGAGATAAGGTATGAGATACTCACGCTCGTTCTGTCAATAACGGGTGCGGCGATCCTGCCCATATATGCGGTGATAGCCAACCTCATCGATCCGTATAAGCGCAAGCGATACGACTTTTCGATGAAGAACTCTGTATTATTCAGACTTGCCGTCATGGTGTTGATGCTCGTACTGATATACGCCGCTAACGTCGTGCTGTTCATGGATATCTCCTTCGATGCGGAGTACGCGTTCAGCCTCATCACCCCGGCGCTCATGAGCACGAACATACCGCTCAGCCCCGTGATATTCCAGACGTTATACGATACGAAAAAATTCAATGTGGAAGGCTGAACGACCTTTCCTAAAAGGCCTCGCAAAAAAGCGAGGCTTTTTGTGTCGTCTGTCCTCCGCCTCGGATCATAAATGCAAATACTTACCCTTCATTTTATACGTCAATAAGTTATTGAAATATATCCACACGGCAAGATAGTGGCTTAGCAATGCAGTCTACTCGCCCAAAGCGAGCACAAAGCCTTTTCCAAAATATGGCTGCGAGCCGGATAAGTGAAGTGCCGTGGCAACAATCGAACACGAAAATATATATAATTTTGTATTTCTTTTAGGACATACAAAAAGCGGAGCCGATAGGCTCCGCCATGTGGAGACTATTTATCATTTCTTATCGCCGTCGCGTTCGGTGTTCGCCGTGCTGCCCGACGACTTCTTCTTTTTGCGCTTTATCTTGAACACGATGAGAAGCACGGCAGCGGCTATCACAACGACGATAACGGCTATCGCAACAGGGATCCCCCACGTATCCATTGCATCCGTAGCGCTTTTCCCGAGAAAGCTGACGACCGCGATCATGACCGGGCGAGCAAGAACGGTAGCGATCGAAAAAAACGGCAGGCTCATATTGCTTGCTCCCGCAAGCAGGCTGATGACATCATCGGGAAAAAACGGAAGAAGAAGCATCATGACAAACAGAAATTTGCCGTTCTCGTTTATTATCCGCGAATATTTCTCCGTTTTTTCTTTTCCCGCAAGCCATATAACTATCCGTTTTCCGAATACGCGCCCGAGAAAATAACATATGAACGAGCCTGCAAGCGTCGCCGCCGTGGTCACGAGAAAGGTCGCCCATGCGTGTTCGAACAGCACGGTCGCAACATAATTCATGACGGTGGACGGTATGGGCAGGAATATCACGGAGCACAGCACGAGCAGCGCATATACGGGTATCGCAAATGCGCCTTTTGAATTGATCCATTCGCTCATCCATTCAACGTCTCTCAGCTTCTCCCACAGGTCAAAAGCGTTGAACACGCATACTGCCGCCGCTACGACGGCAGAGCAAACTGCGGCTATGAGCACGGCTTTTCTGAACGCCGTGAAATTTCCCGTTCCGTTATATTTCATTTCATGATCTCATCATCCCGGAATAACAGACCGTCCGCTTGCGGCAAATTGAGTTTATGCACTTACAGACACGTTATTCCGGTACGTAAATACGGAAATTCAGATATCGTCTTTTCCGCCGTCAGAGGATCTTTTTATCTCGCCTCGCGCGAGTTCGTCGCAACGATTGTTGTACTCGTTGTCCGAATGACCTTTGACCTTATAAAACGTTACCTTATGTTTCTTCGTAAGAGCTATCAGCTCATGCCAGAGTTCGGGATTTTTAACGTTTTTCCATTCCCTTTTTTCCCAACCGCTTATCCAATTTTGCAAGAACGCGTTTACGACATAAGCCGAGTCGCTGTATACATGAACGACGCACGGTTCTTTCAATCGTTTAAGCCCCTCTATGACGCCTGTAAGCTCCATTTTATTGTTGGTCGTGTATTTACAGCCGCCGCTTATTTCGAGCTTCTCACCGCCATACATCAGTATAGCGCCCCATCCGCCGGCGCCGGGATTACCGCTGCACGCTCCGTCGGTATAAAGTATCACTTCTTTCATCAGCGTCATTTACCCGAAAGTTCTTTGCTGCGCGCTATAGCGGCGTTCACGGCGTTGATGACCAGCTCGTCGAAATTGCCCTTATCGAGCACATAGATCCCTTCTATCGTGGTCCCGCCCTTACTGCATACGTTATCGATCGTAGTCTGCATCTCATCGAGCGAAGCCGCAGATGCGAGCAGATCCATGCATGCAGAGACGCAATAGAGCGACATATCGCGAGCTTGCTCGAACGTCATTCCGTTTTTCACGCCGCATTCAGTCAATGCCTTGGCGTATCTGAACGTATACGCCGGAGAGCTTCCCGTCAGTCCCGTGATGATATCGAAATACGATTCATCGAAACGTTCCGTAAGTCCGAAACAGGAGAGCAGATCGCGGACGGTCTCTATCTCGCCATCGTCCAGCCCTACAGGACAAAATGCGTTTACGGACTTCCCTATCCTCGCACAGAGATTGGGCATCACGCGCACGATCTTCACTGCTCCGGCGCACATGGACGTTATTTTTTCGATGCTCGTTCCCGCCATTATCGAAACGACGATCTTACCCGAAAAATCGAGACCGGCAAGCGCCTCCGACGCAGACTGAGGCTTCACGGAAAGAAATACGATATCGCTGGACGATACGAGTGCGGACGCACTTTCGCACATAACGACGTTACCGTCCGATGCGCCCGCATATACGTCATATGCCTGAAGAGCGCCTATCTCGTCGGATGCGGCAAAAGAAGCCGCAATGGCTTTAGCCATGTTTCCGTAACCTATAAAACCGACTGTCAGTTCTTTCATAATTTGATTTTACTCCGCTTTTTTATTTGACAAAATTATCGCAATATAATATAATATCTCTCGGCAAAGGGGATTGGTCAAATGGTATGACAAGGGTCTCCAAAACCTTTGGTGGGAGTTCGATTCTCTCATCCCCTGCCACCGACGGGAAACGGCAACGCGTTTCCCGTCTTTTCATATATTTTACTATTCGGCGCACAAAAAGTCAATCGGCAGGATAACCCGTTAACGTTAAATTTGCATTAACCGTTTCAGACCGCTTGCATGGCTGACCGCCATATGATATACTTTTAATATTATGATAGAGATAAACGACATGCGCATAGATTCACGATATTGGTTCGATCTCGGTATGTACAAAGCTTTCGGAAGATATACCGAACGCGACGGCAACATTTTTTATGTGGACGAGGCGCTCATATACATGAAAGACACTGCAAACAGATCTTTTTTTGAAGAAAGACTTCTTATCGACGCATTGAAGCTCAGAAATATAACCATAGAAGAGCCGGACGGCAGTGAAGATAACTCCGCTTACTATGTCGGTTACGATTACGGGAAAGATTCGTTCATGAAATTCTGAACAGCGAAGGCCAAAAGACCGCTCGATAATGCGAGCGGTCTTTTCTATGACTCAATGACGGATATCATTTCGCGTAATCTACGCTTCTGAGTTCCCTTATTACGTTAACTTTGATCTGTCCCGGATACTGCATCTCGTTTTCTATCTGCTTCGCAATATCTCTTGCGAGGAATACGGTCGCAGCATCATCCACGACTTCGGGCTTGACGATTATACGCACTTCGCGGCCCGCCTGGATCGCATAAGACTTTTCAACGCCTGCATGAGCATTGGCGATGCTTTCAAGCTGTTCCAGCCTTTTAACGTAATTTTCAAGCGACTCGCGGCGTGCGCCCGGTCTCGATCCGCTGATGGCGTCCGCGCACTGTACGATAACGGCCTCTATCGTCTGCGGATCTATATCGTTATGGTGCGCCGCGATACAGTGGATAACATCATTGTTCTCCTTATACTTTTTCGCGATATCCACACCTATAGTGATATGTGTGCCTTCGGTCTCGTGATCGATAGACTTGCCTATATCATGAAGCAGCCCCGCGCGTTTGCAAAGATTGATGTTTGCGCCAAGCTCCGCAGCCATATTGCCGGCAAGAAGCGCGACTTCGATGGAATGCTTGAGCACGTTCTGCCCGTAACTCGTTCTGAACTTGAGTCTGCCGAGCAGACGGACAAGTTCGGGATTGAGATTGAACACGCCCGTTTCGAACATGGCGTTTTCTCCCGCGTCCTTTATCTGTGCGTCTATCTCCTTCGTGGACTTAGCCACTACGTCTTCTATCCTGCCCGGATGTATGCGACCGTCAGAGATGAGTTTTTCAAGCGTGACCCGTGCGATCTCACGACGGACCGGATCGAATGCGGACAGCACGACCGTATCCGGAGTATCATCGATTATAAAGTCGACGCCCGTCGCCTGTTCGAGAGCTTTGATGTTACGTCCCTCTCTGCCGATGATGCGTCCCTTCATTTCGTCGCTGGGCAGCGTGACCGTAGAAACGGTGATCTCGTTGCTCTGATCGACGGCGCAACGCTGTATCGCAAGCGAAACTATCTCGCGGGCACGCTTCTCTCCGTTTTCCTTAGCCTCGGCTTCGATCTCACGCACCTGCTTTGCCGCATCGCGTTTTGCTTCGTCCTCTATAGCTGCTATGAGCTGAGACTTGGCTTCCTCACGGCTGAGCTGCGCTACCTTTTCAAGCTCCTCGACCATGCGCTCATGCGCTTCGTTTATCTCTTTTTTCTTCTCGTTGAGTTCTTCCTGCTGAGCCGCAAGATTGTTCTTGATCGTCTCTACGTTATCGAGTTTCGCGTCAAGATTGGCCTCCTTCTTCTCGAGCATGGATTCTTTCTTGTCGAGAGAGGATTCCCTTTGCTGCAAACGCTGTTCAGACCGCTGCATTTCCGCGATATGTTCGCGTTTTTCTCCTTCGAACGCACTGCGTTCTTTCCTTACTTCTTCCTTGCCTTCCGCGATCGCATCTTTTCTCAGCTTTTTCGCTTCGGCAATGGCCTCTTCGACCATTTTACTTGCCAGATTTTTCGATTTATCAGTCTTACTTTTAAGTGCAAAATGATATATCGCAAATCCCGCCGCAAACCCTACCAAAAGTCCCGCCAGTATGATACCGACGATACCGCCAGCAGGGATGGCAGCGGATATGACTGCTCCCATGTATATATCCTCCTTTCGGTTTTGTATAGTAATGCTATCAGAAGCTTAATAACATACAAAATTATAAAACATCGTAAATATTTATGCAAGCGAATTATCGCATTTATGCGAATGATCTTATCAAAATATCCGCGTTTGGTTCAGTCCTGCTCGGCTTTCTTGGCGTCGTGAGCCTGTCTGATCTTCTCAGAGACCTCTGCCGCAAATTCCTTATTGGATTCGAGCATTGCGCGAAGGCGCTCCTTGCCCTGGCATATGCGCTCGCCGTTATACCCGAACCATGAACCGCTTTTGGTGAATACGTCATATTCCAGTCCGAGATCTATAAGGCATCCCTCGTTACTTATACCCTTACCGTAAATAATATCGAATTCGGCAGTCTTGAACGGAGGCGCCATCTTGTTCTTGACGACCTTTACCTTCGCCCTGCTGCCCACGATATCAGATCCGTCTTTGACTGAATCTATCTTGCGTATATCCAGTCTTATGGACGTATAGAACTTGAGCGCTTTGCCGCCCGGCGTGGTCTCAGGCGAGCCAAAGAACACGCCCACTTTTTCTCTGAGCTGATTGATGAATATTATACATGTACCCGTTTTCTCCGCAGGAGCCACCAGCTTGCGAAGAGCCTTGGACATAAGTCTCGCCTGAAGACCGATCTGGCTGTCTTCCATCTCACCGTCGATCTCCGCTTTAGGAGTGAGCGCTGCAACGGAGTCGACAACGATGACGTCCAGAGCGCCGCTGGATACGAGCTCTTCCACGATATTGAGAGCCTGCTCTCCCGAATCAGGCTGAGAAATATAAAGCTCGTTAAGATCTATGCCGAGATTCTTGGCATAGGACGGATCGAGAGCGTGCTCGGCGTCTATAAACGCTACCTTGCCGCCCATCTTCTGCGCCTGCGCGATGACATGAAGCGTAAGCGTCGTCTTACCGCTGGATTCGGGACCGTATATTTCGATGATCCTTCCTTTCGGCATACCGCCTATGCCGAGTGCAAAGTCCAAAGGAAGACAGCCCGTAGGTATAACGTCGACCTTGCGGACAGACTCCTCCGACATCCTCATAATGGAGCCTTCGCCGTGCTCCTTCTTTATCTTCGCGATGGCAAGCTCGAGAGCTTTTTCTCTCTCGGCGTTTATCGTATTTTTATCCTTTTCCATCAGTTGCTCCTTTGAATGTTTTTCAAATATTTTCCAAGCTCAAACAAAGCCGTTTTTATACCGGCCTCCGTTATTCTTCTGCGCAGTTCCGTTCCGGAAAGAGAAGCCGCGTCTTTCGGCATGCAATAATGCTCGAATACATGAACTGCTTTTCTGTCGCCGACGGCTATATAATACAGCCCCACGCCTCCTTCGCGCTCGGCAGCCGGACCGGCATTACCCGTAGTCGCAACGGCTATCTCGCATTCGGGATCATTCAGCAGGCCGTTCGCCATTTCAAACGCGCAGTCCGCAGAGACCGCACCGAGTTTGGTTATGACGTCGTGCGATACGCCGAGCCGGGATTCTTTCGCGGAATTCGAATACGCAACTATGCTTTCGTGCAGACATGCGCTCATTCCCGGATGAGCGATCAGCGCGGCAGCCACGCCTCCGCCGGTAAACGATTCGGCAACTGACAGTTTTGCTCCCGAACGCAGAAGCAGATCCGCCGTGCTTTCGGCAAGGGACACATCCCTGAGCGCATAAACGCAATCGCTGAGAATATCTCCGACGGCATTTATCATATCGTTTACCGCAGACGAAGAAGTGCTGCGAGAATAACGTATCCTGACTTCACACTCCTCGCCGTCCGGATAAAAGTTGAACATTATTTTATTTCTGTTACGTATCTGATCACGCAACATGTCGCGAAGCTCTTCTTCGGCTTTTCCGAACGTGCGGAATACGACGGTATTAAAGCATTTCCTGCTTTTTACATTGAGAAGCGGTATGACCACTTCTTTGACTTTACGTTCGTTAAACACAGGCATGACCACGAACGTGCGCTCGCCGCACCTGAAATAATCGGCGCCGCGGCCTATTCTGTCGTCGTCACAAAGCGCGTCGAAAAGATATGCGGTCTCCCCCACGGCGATGATCATATCGTCTTCGCCCGTCGTTTTTATGATCTCTGCGATCTCTTCGGATGACTCCGCGCAATAAATACGCGATATTTCGTAATCGCGGTCGGCGAGAAGAACGGTCAATCGACCGAAATCGAAAGCCTTATCAGTCAAAGTATTTTTTCCGATCACGAGTACATTTATATTCATTGTGTATCTCCGCTGCCGTCTGTCTCATCTGTCTTATCCACGGCACATGGCTCATCTTCGGAAAGCACTCCCGGATATTTGACGATATACATCACGCAGGATATCACCGCCATGACAGCACTGAGCGCTATAAGTGCAAACCCGGCTATAAAGAACGCCTGCGCCGCAATTATAAGCCCGTCTATAGCCTGCGCCACGCCTATCTGCCATAAATCGGGCGCGACCATGATCACGACCAACCCCACCATCTGAGACGCCGCTTTTATCTTTCCCGGCATATCCGCGGCAATAATGACGTTACGGCTTGCCGCAACGGATCTGAAAGCGGTCATGAACAATTCGCGACACATTATAAGTACGACCATAACGGAAAGCGCTATGAGCAGAGCGAGCGACGCCGTTACGGAAAACAAGGGCGCGCATACGACAGCGAACACGTATATCAAAAGGATAAGAGCGCTGCCGCACAATAATTTATCTGCTGCGGAATCAAACAGTTTCCCGAAATTTGTGACCATGTTCCACTTGCGGGCAAGTTTACCGTCCAGCATATCCGTAAAAGCCGCCGCTCCGAACACTAAGACCGCAAGAAAATCGTTGAAGTAAGCAAATACACCCACTTCGAGAAAAACGAGCACTACGTATACCGGTATAAGGAACATACGTGCCATTGTAAGTCTGTTTGGTATATTCATACTTTTTCTCCCAAAAGATCGTAACCGCTGTAACCCGTTATCCTGACCTTATATACGTTGCCTACGTCGCAGAAATCACCGGTAAAACGCACAAGGCCGTCTATATCCGGAGCGTCGGCTTCCGTTCTGCCGACGAACATGTTCCGATCGTAATCGATATCTTCATATATGACATCCAATGTTTTTCCGACAAGAGAAGCATTACGCTTCTCCGCCAGCTTTTTCGCCAGCCGTCCCAAAGCATTGACGCGTTTCCTTTTGACCGAAGCAGGTACCTGGTCTTTCATGCGCGCCGCCGGAGTACCGTCTTCCCTGCTGTATGCGAACACTCCGATATGTTCAGGCTCGTATTCCGAGATAAAATCAGACAGCTCGAGGAACTGCTCGTCCGTTTCTCCGGGAAATCCCACTATAAACGTAGTTCTTATCGCGATCCCTCGCGATCTGAGCTTACCGAACAATTCGCGGATCTGAGCGGAATCGGTCCTCCTGCCCATACGCCTGAGGATGCCGTCCGAAATATGCTGCAAAGGTACGTCCATATATTTTGCCATCCTTTCCTCAGACGCCACGAGTTCTATCAGTTCGTCGGATACGGATTCCGGATAGCAATAAAGCAAGCGTATTTTTTCAAACGAACGCTCGGCAAGGAGTCGGCGAAGCAGATCTACAAGCGTATACTCTCCCGTAAGATCCTTGCCGTAACGGGTCACGTCCTGCGCTACGATTATCAGCTCGCGCACTCCCATATCGTCAAGATAACCGGCTTCTTCGAGCAAGCTGTCGGGATTCCGCGAACGATACTTACCGCGTATGGACGGTATAGTGCAGTAAGTACATCTGTTATCGCAGCCG
>USNB01000039.1 GCA_900555875.1 uncultured Eubacteriales bacterium | reverse complement strand
AGTACAGCCCGAGTATATCGATATAGTACAGCCACGCGGGAGTCGACAGATATGCGCTCATATAATAGACGATGAGATGCAGTCCCACGAGCGCATATAATATATAGTTGCCGTACCTGCGCAAGAATCCCACGAATTTATTGTCGCGGCTCACGTATGCCTCTATTATCTTGAAACCGTCCAGCGGACCGAACGGGATGATATTGAAGAGGAACAGCATGATATTTATCGACGCGCTGAGATAAAAAAACCAATAGAAGAAGTAGTATAAGTATATGAGCGCCCCGCTCCCGAGCGGACCGATGAACATCGTGAGCGCAAGGAAAAAACAGCTGACTATCGTTGCCGCAAGGTTATACGTAACACCGGCGATCGCGGTCATGAACAGACCGCGGCGCGGGACCTTGAAGTTATAAGGGTTGACCGGCACGGGCTTTGCATAACCGAATCCAACGAATATGAGCATAAGAAAGCCGATAGGATCTATATGCGATACGGGATTGAGCGTCAGTCTGCCGTTGACCTTTGCCGTCAGGTCGCCGTTCCACTTGGCGGCAAGCCCGTGCGCTACCTCATGCGGGACTATAGCAAAATACACCGCGAGCAGAAAAGCTACGAGTGCGACAGCCGCCATCGCCGCTCCATATATATTCCATACATCGATTACAAAATACAACCCCGGCTCCCTCCGCTGCTATGTCGTCTGTCGATAATAAAAAATTATATCATTTAATTTACGATTAGTCAACCGCTTTACCGCCGAAGAAAAATATTGCGCCGTACTCAATGACACATTCACCGGATCCGCGACGGATCCCGACATCAGAATACAAAAAGCGGCATACCGCACCGGCAGCCGCTTTTTACGCAGAACGAATTCACATACCCTGCGAGATATCCCGCACTATATCGAACCATCCCTTTTCCGTAAGTTCGTCCAAGGTGACGAGTTCGCTTTCCGCCACGACTTTTCCGCCGCTCGTCACTGTCATTTTGCCTACCGCGCTTCCGGCGGAAAGAGGGAGAGAGAGTCCTTCATAAAATTCGCACTTCGTCTCGGTCTCGTTTTCTTCCCCTCTGCGACCGAGCAAGAATCCGTCAGCGGACGGCGCTACGCGCGATCTGCCTTCCTTCGATCCCGGCGCTTCGTATACCGCATCCGCAGGAACGCCTTTGAATATCACCTGTCTTACGTCCCAGCCCGCAAAGCCGTAATCGAACAGTTCCGACATTTCCGCATTACGCACTTTGGAACTTTGCGCGCCCGTTATCACTCCGATCAGCCGCATATCCCCGCGGCGCGCCGTGGCGCTGAGACAATACATTGCCTCGTTGGTAAATCCCGTTTTTCCTCCGTCGCATCCCTCGTACGTTCTTATCATCCTGTTGGTATTAGTCAGCACCGTTTCCCTTCCGGACGGGTGACACAGATCGAACATCCATTCGCCCGCATATCCGAAAAACTCATCATGTGTTATAAGTTCCGAAAACATCACCGACGCATCGCGTGCGCACGAATACTGATTGGGCGCAGGCAGTCCCGTACAGTTCACGAAATTGGTATCCTCCATACCGAGTTCGGACGCGCGTGCGTTCATATCCTCAACAAATCCTTCAACGCTTCCGCTTATGCGCTCGGCAAGAACGACGCAAGAATCGTTTGCGGACGCAACGACGACGGATTTTATGAGTTCGCTGGTATTATAAGACGCCCCTGCGTCGAGAAACGCCTGACTGCCGCCCATCGACGCCGCGCGCTCGCTGACGGTCAGTTCCTCGTTTATATCCAGTTCTCCGGCGTCCACGTTTTCAAATGTGAGGAGCAATGTCATGATCTTGACCATGCTGGCTATCGGACGATGTTCCTCTGCGTTCTTTTCAAAAAGCACCGTACCCGTCCCCGCCTCGACGAGTATGACTGAAGGCGACGAAAACTCAATACCGGTCTCTGCCGCTCCGGCAGTCATGACGGGCACGGACGACGCCGTCAGCATCACCGCCGCACAAAGCACGAAAAGCGGCAGACCGAATCTCTTTTTCATAGTTGCGATCCTCCTACCCGGAAATTATGCGCCGGGCAGCGGTAATTTATGTAAGATCACAGGAAAAAAGAGAACAGGACGATCAGAATGAATTTGACAAGAACGAGCAGGCAGCATGTCACGGCAATGAATACGGACCGCCGCAACACTTTAAGAAAGGGCGTCGAACATCCGTATTTGCGCTTTTCTGCAGAAATATCCGCAAGGATAGCGAACAGAGCAAAATATACAAGATCCGTAAGGATCGAAAAAACCGTATACACAATGACGAGCGGAAGCGCAAGCACTCCGAACGCTCTCATCACAAGAACGATCGTCGCACCCTGAAAAAAGCCCAGAACGACGGTAAAAGCCGCCGTAAGTATGACGGAGTACGCAAATCTGCCGGCAAAACACATCACGGCAATCGAAATGAGAGTAAAGAGCAGCAACGGAAAAATATACCCGGCATACGCAGCCTGCGCTATCAATCCGTACATTCCTTCATTAACGCTGCAAAGGGCCTCCACCGGATCGACCGGCTTCAGCGAAGACAGCACGCCCATGACCAGCCCGAATACGAGCAGGCCGCAGAACAATACGAGTTTGCCGAGATGCGAACGGATAAACTGCATCAGGCTGTCCAGTCGTGCCGTAAAAAAATATTTCACATTAATTGACGCCATAATGCAAAATATGTAAACTATCAAAAAATTATACATATTTTTGATGTATTATGTCTGTAGTAATACGTTTATAGCATCCATTCCGCATACACTCCGTATCCTCTCGACGGGTCTCCCGTAAAAACGTGAGTCACTGCGCCGGCGAGTTTACCGTCCTGTACGATAGGACTGCCGCTCATCCCTTGCAATATACCGCCCGTGACAGAAAGCAGCTCAGGATCAGTCATGCGGATGACCATGCTCTTTTCTCCAGGTTCAGACGAGCGGCTCGTCTTTACGATCTCTATATCATATTTCACGCGTCGCGCTCCGACCGTGGTATATATCGCCGCTTTGCCGGTATGCACCTTATCGTGCGACAGCACTTCGAATTCCTTATCGTCGCGCGCGTCGAAAAACATCCCCTCTATTCCGAACATATCGTTTTCCAATATATTGCCGACCGGCTCATTGCCGTTCCTTCGCCCTATGAGACGCCCCGCGCTTTCGCCTGACGGCAGCTTCACACCGATGATATCGGTATCGTATACATAGCCGTACGAAGCCTCTATCCGTCCGCCGGACGCATCCGTTATCGCATGCCCGAGCGCACGATAGCTCCCGTCACTCCGGCTGAAAGTAACGGTCCCCAATCCGGAAACGCCCTCTTTGAACGTCATTCCGAGAGAAAGTTTTCCACCGTGCGCACGGCGAGGGACCGCGCTGCAGCATATGCGCGTTCCTCCGCGCAAAACGGCAAGAACGACAGGTATCGCAAGATCGTCGCTTTCGAGAATTGCATCTATGTCAGACATATCAGACACGGATATACCGTTGATTTCCGTTATAATGTCTCCCTTCCGCACATTAGTACACATGCCGGAGTCAGAGTCGCCTGAAACAGACGAAACGACCGGGCCTTCCGCATACAACTCTATATTTATCGGATATCCGCCTATACGCACCTTTTCCGAAGCGGCTTCGGCATGCACCGGACTTATCGGAGAGACCAACAATACAAAAATAACGGCGACCGTAAGCGTGATGCACTTTGTCCCTGATAATTTCATAATCATAGTAATGCTTTGAGCCGCGGTCTGTTATTCCGGTATTATCGTGGAAAATTCTGCCGAAAAAAACGGAACTTCGTAAAAAGCTCCGCTTAAGTCAATAAAACGACGATCGTCGTCGATACCGCGCCATATCCCGTTCACCGGCATTCAGCCGGCCTGTCCGAGAGATCTCTTATATTCATCGCTGCGTTCTTTAAGCTCCTCCGCCGCGCGACGCGCATTCGAGCTGCCCTCACCGGCACCGGACAGACGGACTATTTCATCGATCATACCGTCGCGATCGAGCAATTTTACCCCCGTACTTGTAGTATAACCGTCCGTTGTTTTGCTTATATAATACTGACGATCCGCCATCGATGCGATCTGTGCGAGATGCGTCACGCAAAATACCTGACTGTAGCGCGAAATGCCCGCAAGCTTTTCGGCAACCTCCGTCCCGGTCCTGCCGCTGATACCCGTATCTATTTCATCGAATATCATCGTGTCTATTCCGCCGTAACGCCCCGTGATGACTTTCAGCGCCAGCATGAAACGCGACATCTCACCGCCGGAAATGATCTTCACGAGAGGCAGCAACGGCTGACCCGGATTCGGCGACAGCATGAATTCGACGTCATCCGCTCCGCGCGCTCCGAAACTCCTTTCAAACGCTTCTCTGTCAGGCAGCGGCGCAAATCTCACCTCGAATTCCGCCGTAGCCATGCCAAGTCCTGCAAGTTCGCCCTTGACTTCCTTTTCAAGCGCCTTTGCCCCGTTCCGACGGATCTCCGACAAACCGACGCACAGTTCATAACATTTGTCGAGAAGACGCGTCTCTTCCGCTTTAAGTCGCTCATATTCTTCATCGCCCGATGAAAGCATATCGTATTCGTCTTTCAGCTTCGACAATTTATCCGGCAAAGCATCGAGATCCCCGTACTTACGCTTAAGCGAGCGCAGTTTCGCAAGTCTGTTTTCGGCATCTTCGAGATCGCGTTCATCGAAATCGACTTCGCCGAGAAGATCATGCACGGTACGGGAGATATCTTCCGCCTCCACAGCAAGATCGCTCAGTCTGGAACATATCGCGTCATACGACCCGGAGAGCTTAACCACAGAGGAAAGCGCACGTTCCGCCTCATAAATACGATCGAGCGCGCATCCTTCCCCCGACAGAGCGTCTTC
Organism: uncultured Eubacteriales bacterium; assembly: GCA_900555875.1. Classification (GTDB taxonomy): domain Bacteria; phylum Bacillota; class Clostridia; order Christensenellales; family Pumilibacteraceae; genus Protoclostridium. Next base: position 4,549 of record USNB01000039.1, on the reverse strand, counting down.
CGCGACGTCGAGCGCACTCTTTATCTTTTCTCCGTGCATGGCGCGATTACGAAGATCGATCAGATCATCCTCTTCGCCCTTACGCACCGCCGCGGATTCTATTTCGTTTATCTGATACGAAAGCATGTCTATGCGCTGCAACCGCTGCTCGGCGTCTCCGAGCGCTTCCGCAGAACGGCGCACGTCGTTATACTCGGAAATCAGCGCGCGGAGAGCGGATAACTTCTCCTCTGCTTTATCCCCTATATAAGCGTCAAGTATCATGCCGTGTTCGCTCTTATTTCCGAGTATCTGATATTCATTCTGCCCGCAGATATCCACGAACCGGCTCATTATGCTCTTCAGCATCTTCACCGTGGCGCTGCGACCGTTGATGCGTATATCGTTTTTCCCGTCCGAAGAAAACCTGCGCAGGACCACCAATCCGTCATCAGCATCGATACCGAACTCACCGAGAAATGCGCTTTTTTCGGGCGAAGAAAACGAAAAAACTCCCTCTACGGAACCGCTGTCCGCTCCGTAGCTGAGCATCGTTTTATCATATTTACCGCCCATCAGCAGCATGAGCGCATCCACGATTATGGATTTTCCCGCGCCCGTTTCACCGCTGAGAACGTTCAGCCTGCCGGAAAATTCCAGCTCCGCGTCACGGATAAGTGCAAGATTTTTTATCGCTATCCGCTCGAGCATCACAGCATCTCCCTGAGTTTCTCCGCTATCTCTTCCGCCGTTTCGGACGTGCGCGTTACAGCAAGCAAAGTATCGTCTCCCGCAACACAGCCGAGGATCTCCGGCTCTTCAAGCCTGTCGATATTCATCCCGACGGTGGAAGCCCCTCCGGGCACCGTCTTTATTATGACGAGATTCTGCGCCGAAGTTATGGAAAGCACGGCGTTGCGATAAATGTTGGCGATATTGGAAAGATAGTGCTTTTCCTTGCCGCCTTCGCGGACATATCGCTGTCTGCCCCCGTCATTGATCTTTATAAGCCCGAGTTCTTTTATATCGCGCGATACCGTCGCCTGCGTCACATTGAAGCCGGACGAAACGAGTGCATTTGCCAGCTCCTCCTGCGTCTCCACCGGTCTGTCGGATATGATCTCGAGTATTTTCAGATGTCTTGCATTGCGAGCCATTTTCCCTCCTTATTTTGCCAACCCCAATTTATGCGTCAGCCGTCCGTAAAAATCGAAACCGTAATGAGCAACGAGCTTTGCGGTAAATTCAGCCTTACGAACGATCATACCGTTCACATTATTCCCGATCACCCTGCCGTCGGCGATAACGCTGCCCGGCTCACCTCCGGAAACCGTGACCGGCTCGCCGTCGCCCGCAATTACGGGACGGGCGGATAACTGATGACAACTCATCGGTACGAGCAGCAGGCACGGTACCTCGGGCGCGACAATCGGACCTCCCGAACTGAGCGCCCAGCCCGTCGAACCCGTCGGAGTGCTGACGATAAAACCGTCAGCTTTATACCTTGCGACATGCGAGTCCCCCACTTTTACGGATACATCCACGGTCTTGCCCAGACTGCGCTTATAAAACACCATTTCATTGAGCGCATAGTATGTCTTTCCGTCGATATCGACGGAAAGCATCAAACGTTCGCTGACAGAATATTCGCGACGTCCGAGCATGCGCACGACTTTTTTGACTGCATCGCCCTCAGCCGTCATGGTAGTAAGAAATCCCATGCCCCCGAGATTGACGCCCATGACCGGAATGCCTGCCGGCGCCGCAAATGCGATCGAAGAAAGAATCGTTCCGTCGCCGCCGAGAGACACTATGACGTCGGGACGCGGCTTACAGTCATCGCCGAAAAAGCGCACGCCGCTTATCATATCCCCTGCGGATACGTGCACGACACAGCCGATACCTTCGCGTCCAAGCTCCGCAACGAGAGATCTTGTGAACGCGAGTCCGACATCCCTTTCCGTATTTGCATAAATACCTACGAGCATAGTGAAATTATACAATATAATTTATAATTATTCAAGATTTATTTACCGCTTTTTGCGAAATTATTTTGTTTTTTCGGAAATATGAGCGGATATTATTTCATTGAGCCTTTTTTCCGTAAGACCGTTGGACTCGTACGCGAGCGCAGCGGAACGGCAATCGCAGAACTTATCCCCGAACCCCATCGGCTTCACCGCGCATTTCGCACCCATCGCGTTCAATTCGGAAAGCACGCTTTCTCCGAATCCTCCGCGAAGAGAATTCTCTTCGAGCGTGATAATGAGATTGCCCTCTCCGGATATACGACGCAGCAGTTCCGTATCGAGAGGTTTGACAAAACGCGCGCTGATAAGACAGCAGTCGCTCCGACTTGCAAGTTCAGTCATATTGGGTCCGACCGCAAGCACATAAACTCCGTTATGCGCGTCCGAAAGGATCTCCCATTTGCCGTATTCGATATCGGACGGTTCGTCGTCCGAAGATTCGGTATATCCCTTCGGATAACGTATCGCAAGCGGTCCGCCGTCATAGTTTGCCGACCACTCAAGCATCTTCTCGAGATCCTTACCGTTGCGCGGAGCCATAACGCACATTCCGGGGATCGCAGTCAGATAGCAGATATCATACAGCCCCTGATGGGTCACACCGTCGGATCCGGCAGCGCCGGCTCTGTCTATGATAAAGCGCACGGGCAAGCTGTTTATGCCGACGTCATGCAGGAGCTGATCGAAACCGCGCTGCAAAAATGTGGAATATACCGCGAAATATGGTTTCATTCCCGCAGCAGCCATACCGGCGCACATAGAGACGGCATGCTGCTCGGCTATTCCCACGTCATAACACCTGTCCGGGTATTCGCGTCCGAACGCTTCAAGCCCCGTACTCGGCAGCATTGCGGCACTCGCGCAAACGATACGGTCGTCTCTCTTTCCCATCTCGACAAGTTTACGGCTTACGATATCCGAAAATTTAAGCGTATTTTCCGGAGCGCCGGTCACTCCGTGATATTTCACGGGATCATGCTCCGCCTCATAAAATCCGCTGCCTTTCCGCGTGACCACATGCAGAAGAACGGGAACATCGAAAGTCCTTATCTGTCTTAAGATATAAACCAGTTCGCCTATATCGTGTCCGTCAAAAGCGCCGTAATATTTGATGCCGAGCTGCTCGAACATACGGACGGACAATACCTGCCGCTTAACGACGTTTTTTGCTCTCTCCGTAAGCCTTACGAGCGCCGGACCGACGAGCGGGATACCGTTGACCCCTCGTTTGAATTTGGTTTTGAGCACCTTATATCTGCGGCTCAGTCTGAGTTTACCGAAATACGACGAAATAGCGCCGACGTTCCTCGATATCGACATGGCGTTGTCGTTAAGGATCATTATGATACGCGTACCCGACGCGCCTATATCGTTAAGCGCTTCGTAAGTCATCCCTCCGGTAAACGCACCGTCGCCGATGACGGATACGACGTCGTATTTATCGCCTTTGAGATCTCTCGCCCTGGCAAGACCCAGCCCGACAGAGAGCGACGTACTGCTGTGCCCCGTCGTGAACGCATCGTACTCGCTTTCCGACATGTTTTCGAACCCGCTTATCCCGCCGTCAGTACGCAAAAGACGGAAAGCGTCCCTTCTTCCCGTGATTATCTTATGAGTATATGACTGATGCCCGACGTCGAAAATGAACTTATCCTTCGGACAGTCGAACACATAGTGCATGGCTATCGTAAGTTCGACCGCGCCGAGATTGGAAGCGAGATGTCCTCCGCGCTTACCCACGACGTCGACTATGTACTCCCGCACTTCCGCAGCATATGCTTTCAGCTCAGTCAGATCGAGTTTCTTCAGATCTGCGGGAGAATTTATCCTTTCAAGATATGACATCAAACTTCATCCGTAGTCCTGCGAAGCATCGCCGAAGTGAGAGCGCGCAGAAATTCCGAATTCCCTCCGGTACGTAAAAGTATCTCGTCGATATCGGCGATCATTCCGTCGAGTTCAGCTTCCGCACCGGCGCCGAGAACGCCCGCAAGCGAATTCTCGCCGCTGCCACGGTCAAGTATATCGTCGCGCAGCTGAAAAGCGATACCGAGCTTATGCGCATACTCCCGCCACAAGTCGGCTTCGTCTTCCCTCCCCGCAGCTATGCAGCCGCTCACCGCGGCGGCTTCCATCAGCATCCCGGTTTTGAGACCGGCTATTTCGGTCAACCTTGCGGCATCCGCCGTGCGAAGATCCGTTTCGAACTCCAAAGCCTGACCACCGATCATGCCTTCCGCACCGCAGCGATCCGCAACGAGTTTCATTATATGCGCGTAGTGTCCGCCGTAACATGCGCACTCGGCGAGCAGCGAAAACGACAGATTAAGCAGCGCGTCGCCGGCAAGCAGAGCTTCCGCCTCGCCGTATGCGGCATGAACTGACGGCTTGCCTCTGCGCATGAGATCTCCGTCCATCGCCGGCAGATCGTCATGCACGAGCGAATACGAATGTATGCACTCTATAGCCGCAGCCACTTTAAGATCGGCATCCGACGGAGCTTTCCCGTAAGAGCCGAGCACGGCGAGATAAAGTACGGG
>USNB01000038.1 GCA_900555875.1 uncultured Eubacteriales bacterium | reverse complement strand
GCCACAACCGCATATTGCCGCTTTTCATCCGCAGCTTTGTTATAATACTACATTTTGCCCCGAATGTCAACCGTTCGGGACGGGTGAGTGCAATTTATTTTCCGATAGCGGCATCCCGCCCGCCAAGCGACTGTTCGCGGGGCGGGCGGGCATCGATATCCTTAAACCTGCGGATATCTTGCGTATTGATAAAGTTGCTGTTTCCGGCGATCGTTATGCGAATGAAGTGCTGTACGTATCGAGATCGGACGGCAGAGCGACCGCTTCGTCTGTGCTTTTGCACTGCATGTCGACATTGAACGAGTATATCGCGTTCACCATCTCGTGAGAGAAATCGCATTTTGCGGCGAATGCGGTTATGTGGTCGTTTTCGATGATAAGGTACATTTCGGCGGGCATATTATACGATATTTTTTCGAATCCTAGGTCCATATCATACAGATTGAGCTGTATTTTGATCTTTGTCACATCTCCGTTCTCGGCTATGCTTAGATCGTATGACAATTCGTCTGATCTGAGTTCTTCGAACACGTCGCTGAGTGAAGTAGAAACTCCCGGTATAATATTTGCGGTCGGATCGCCTGAGTATCTGACCTTGACTTTATTTGCGCCGTCATTCATATAAACATAGTCATTATCTGCATAGATGTCGTAACTCTCGCTACCGTTGAGAGCTTCCATTTCATACGAGACGTTCATTTTAATTTCGTTATCGATAAACGACATCCTTCCGTCGATCTCAAAATACATTATACTGTCATAGTTTTGGTAGATCTCGAAGTGCAGATATATATCGAATGTTGCATCAGAGTCTTCCTGAACGTCGGCAAGCGCCGCGGCTACTTCTTCTTTGGTCGCCGTCATATAATTACCGCGTATATCGACATAGTTATGGGAACATGCGGTAAATGCGAATATTGCCGCTGCGAGCATTATGACTGACAGAAAAACCGCCGCCGGCTTTTTCATATCATCCATCCTCCGTATCTTATCCGTTTATATGATTTTACTATATACCATGTGTATTGTCAATACTGCTTCTTCAGATTTCATCCACATAACACATTTTTTCGCAGTACGTTCACTGTTTGGCGAATAAAATCCTGATTTTTGCATATACAAACAGGGAACGCAATAAAACATCGCCGGAAAATTTTTAAAAATTTTCCGAAAATCTTTTTCAAACGCTTGACAATTTCAAAAGACGAGCTATAATATTAGCAGAAACAGCAAGAGAGTGCTAACACTCAAACAGTTCAAGTGCTAACATCTCCGCAGTGGATCATGGAGGTATAAGATCATGAAAAACGAACTCAGCAGATTTAATGAAGGTTTCTTCGATTACGACTTCTTCGACGAAGCGATGCGCGATCTTTTCCCGACTTTTCACGGCAGACATCGCGCGCAGGGTTACATGCGCACTGACGTAAGGGATACGGGCGACGGTTATTCGATGGAGATCGAAATGCCCGGGTTGGACAAGAAAGATATCAACATCGATATGAAGGACGGTTACATCACCGTTTCTGCAAAGAAGACTGAAAAAGACGAGGATAAGAAGCACGATTACATTCGACGGGAGCGCAGCTTCTCGTGCAGCAGAAGTTACTATGTGGGAAATATCAGGCAGGAAGACGTCAAAGCCAAATACGACAACGGCATTCTGACGTTGTCGATCCCCAAGGAGGAACGCGAACTGCCGCCTTCTCACAGGATAGACATCGAGTAACGATGTGTTTTCTGAAAACGCGACCGCAACATATGCGCTGCGGCCGCATTTTTATGTTACGGAGAGGAATAATGTTTTATATAGAGCCGGCTGTCCGTCCGATCGTTGACAAACGTTTGCCGTCGTGTTACAATTACGGCACGACAGGGAGGATATAAAATGAAGGTAAGATTTAATGAAGATAAAGAAGTTGTGAGAACGGTACAGGAAGGGCTGAAAGCCAAAGGGGGTTACTGTCCGTGCCGTATCGAAAGGACTCCGGATACGAAATGCATATGCAAGGAGTTCCGCGATCAGATCGCCGATCCGGATTTTGAAGGTTACTGCCACTGCATGTTGTATTATAAGGAGAAGTAAACATGCCGAAACCTGTGCCGCATGCGGATGATACCGTACCATTGAAACGTGCGATGTATCGGTGCGGTATTGCGAGTGAAGGGCGCTGCCCGGGAGGCGGACAATGTCGGTAATAAGCGTAGAGGATCTCACTTTTTCCTACGGATCGGACGGGGATTATATTTTTCGTAACGTCAGTTTCCGCATAGATACCGATTGGAAACTTGGATTTATCGGCAGGAACGGCAGAGGCAAGACTACTTTTTTGCGTCTGCTCATGGGCGAATACGAATACAGCGGACGAATAGTTTCGTCCGTCGGATTCGAATATTTTCCTCGCACCGTGCGTAACGCCGGTGCGCCGGTAAGAGACGTGCTGGCGGAGATCTGTCCGACAGCCGAAGAATGGCAGGTGATCCGTGAACTTAACTGTCTCGACGTGGACTGCGAGTGCCTTGACAGGCCGTTTGCCACGCTGTCCGGAGGGGAACGAACGAAGGCGCTGCTTGCCGCAATGTTCTTATGCGAGGACAAATTTCTTCTTATCGACGAGCCTACCAATCATCTGGATGCGCGCGCGAGAAAACTGCTTGCCGATTACCTGAAACGTAAAAAAAGCTTCATACTTGTTTCGCATGACAGAGAATTGCTGGACGGATGTGTGGATCACGTGCTTTCGCTGAATCGTGCGAACATAGATGTCCAGAGCGGGAACTGGTCGTCGTTTATGACTAATTTCGAGCGGCGGCAGGCTTGTGAACGCAAGGAAAATGCCCGTCTGCAAAAGGATATAGCACGTCTGCGCGAGACTGCTGCCCGCACGTTTTTGTGGGCTGATGCTACTGAATCGTCCAAAAACGGCAGGACCGCATCCGGTCTTAAACCGGACAAAGGCTATGTCGGGCATAAGTCCGCAAAAATGATGAAGCGCGCCAAAGCCGTAGAAGCGCGGAGCGAAAGAGAAGCGGAACAAAAGTCCGCTTTGCTGCGCAACACGGAGACGGATGCCGATCTTAAGCTGTCGCCGCTGACATACCGGAGCGAACGGCTGATATCATTATCGGGCGTTTCACCCGTATATGACGGCAGGGCCGTATGCCGGCCCGTAACGCTTGATGTCATGCGCGGCGACAGGATAGCGATAGACGGAAAGAACGGGAGCGGCAAGAGCAGTCTGCTTAAGCTGCTGTGCGGCGAAGCCGTCGGGCACACGGGCAGGGCGGACATAGGATCCGGTCTGGTCATATCGTATATCCCTCAGGATATCTCGCATCTTAGCGGGACGCTTGCGGAGCTTGCGTCTGCGTCCGGGACGGATGAAAGTTTGCTTAAAGCCGTGCTGCATAAAATGGGTGTGGAGAGCAGACAATTCGATAAGGATATATCCGGTTTTTCCGATGGGCAGAAGAAAAAGATCCTGCTTGCAAAAAGTTTGTGTGAGCGGGCGCATCTGTATATATGGGATGAGCCTCTCAATTATGTGGATATCTACACCCGCGTACAGATAGAAGAAGTGTTGCGTAAGGTCTGTCCGACCATGATATTCGTCGAGCATGACGGAGCTTTTCGCGACAGGATAGCGACCCGGGTCGTAAAATTATAAACGTATGTAAAAACGCCGGTCTTGTCCGGCGTTTTATCGTCTCTGTAAATGCGAATATGTATAGCATGATGTTTTTTTCGTGAACGGATATGCGCTCGAATCAGCTCTCGGCGGGCGGTTTTGCGGTGCCGTAATACAGTAAATTGCCGAGCGGCTTTACCATGTCTGCTCAGATATATACTGAACGCGCGACGGTCATCGGTGTTACGCCGTCGCTCTATCAGTCCGCGTTTTTCCATGCGGGCAAGCACGCTGCCCGCCGTTGCGGGTTCTATTTCGCAGCTTTCGGCAATAGTTTTTTGATCTGAGCCCTCGTTTCCGAGTAAATATTCGAGTATCTTCGGTTGTCCGGAAGTAAGCTCCAGTTTTGCCGTTTCCGATGTCACTTTACGATGCATCGCGGCATATGTTTTCATGAGCAGGTTGTGAAAACTTTCCATAACTTGTCCTCAGGTCAGCGATCGTTCCCGGTAATGTTTGACGGTCGGACCGGTATCGAATATAGTAAGAATTCTTATTATTAATAATACTCGCTTCGTCTCCGAGTGTCAGACAGGGAAGTACAAGCATACTGTTAATATATTGAATTATCCTATGTAAGGCATAAGCGCCGCATGCGATGCACGCGGCGCTTATGCTCATCTCATGCCGTTGATCGATACGGCAGACGAAAATGCTCATGTTTTCATATTCGGCATTTTATGCCTTGCTCTGTGCCGCCAGCCAGCCCCACAGCGTCGCATCTTTGCCGTTTACCTGCACTTTTTCGGTGCTCGCGGGATTGAGATCGGCGACTGTCATATCGCCGTCCGTACCTGCGGCAGGCTGTACGTTTACGCATTCGTCGCGGAGAGCATATATCCAGGACCAGTGTCCGTCGTAATTGACGCCGTTCACGTTTACCGTTTCAAACAGGCTGTAGTGTACGTTTTTCGCACCAGCGTTGATAAGATCGATATACAGCGCGTTGGTGAACACATCATTCTGAGTGCCGTTATCTGCGATCTTGACGGTGTTGTCATTAGCGGAATGGGTAAGCCAGATGGGAAGATCTTTTATCTTATCCACTTTATCTGCGGAGATATCGCCCGTGGGATATGCCTCGCAGATAGGATATGCCGCGGCAAAGAAGTCGGGATAGTTGAGAATCATATTGACTGTCATGAATCCTCCGTTTGAGCATCCGCCGATGTATATACGGTTCGCATCGATATCGCCGTTGTCCTCTATGTATGCGTCGATAAGACCTTTGAGGGCTTTTACATAGTATTGTGAAGCGACGTCGTTGGAATATTCGCCGTCTCCGCCATCCATCCACATGGTCGGAGTCTGAGGCGCAAGCACATATGCTCCCTTAACGGTATCCGTCACGAAATAGTCCTGGATCACGTCTTTTGCGAGATTGGTGACCTGGTTGCCGAGGATGGCGATCGAAGGATCCGTGCCTCCTTCGCCTGCGCCGTGCAGCCAGATGATGAGCGGGTTCTTTGCTCCGTCGCTTTTCATATCATCCGTGCCATAAGAGCCGTATGTGAGAGTTATGTCGCCTTCGGAGTAAGTGCCGGCAGTATCCCACGCGTCAAGATCGGGTACAGTCCACTCGTCCGGAGAGGTCACGGAAGTGAACTCGGTGTATTTTGTGCCGTTTATATCTAACGATTTGCCGCTATTTATATCCAGATCGTATGTTGCGGGATCGTTCCATGTGTTTACGGTCTGATAGGTGAAAGGAGACAAATTTCCGTTAAAAGACCACATTCCGTAGGAAACGGTATATTTGACGGTCACATAGTTAGCGGTCGCGGCGTCGACCTCATTGCCATCGGCGTCCGAGAGATATACTGTCTGCCCGGAACCCTGACCGAGGACCGCAGTCTGCGGACGACCGCTCAAGTCCTGGCTTGTGAACGAGATATTGAACAGATCGTCCGTCAGAACGTCTGCGGCGACAGCGTCTTCAAAGTGAAGAACTGCCTTTTCGATCGCGGGACCGCCTTCGTATGAGCCGACTATCATATCGAACGAGACGGCTTTTTCATAAGGCGTTCCCTCAGGCTCAGGCGTAGGCGTCACGGATGATCCGCCGCCCGATGTCGTGATATCACAGTAGTCGATATTAGGAGCTTGTCCCATTGCCGTTATCACTATCGTGTTTGTGCCGGCTTTGAAACTCTGCGTTCCCATCGTGATAGTTTCCCAGATAATGTTATAACCCATTGCCTGATTGGACCCGTGGATGGTCTGCTCCTCATAGTCTATCTTCGTTCCGTTCAGAGCGACCGTGATCACACTGTCGTTTATGAGTTGATCGACTACGATCATGCCCGCCGTAAAGTCTGCGTTCGTGCTCGACATGCGGAACAGTATCTCGGCTTCGATCGCTTCATCTAAGCTGAACGTAAATGTGATGGTATTGCCGGCAGTGCCGAAATTGCCGACGGATTTGCCGCCGCTGGCGATCTCGACGTCCTCGACAAAAGTATCGCCGTAGGAGGGCGTACCGCTTATCTCGGCGTCTTCGGCCTCGAGGCGGATATTCAGTTCAGGCTTTTCGATTTCGGTATACTGTGCATAGAGGGTTACGCTTTCCGTTACGACATACGTTGCGAGATCGATCTTTGTGCCGTCCGTGGCAGCGTCGAACCAACCGTCAAACGTAAAACCGTCTTTATTTGCCGTAGGCGCGTTTGTGATCTTCTGACCTTCTTCCACCGCGATCGTCGCGTCGCCGCTGAGGGCGCCGCCGTTTGCGTCGAATGTTACCGTATAGGTTTCCGGTTCGGGATCCTCGATCTCGGTATACCCGGCGTAAAGCGTCACGTCTTTGGTCACGGTGTACGTAGACAGATCGATCTCCGTGCCGCCCGTCGCAGCGTCGAACCAGCCGTCAAACGTAAAGCCGTCTTTGCTTGCCGTAGGCGCTCCGGTGATCTTTTCGTTTTCTTTTACCTCGACGGTCGCATTGCCGTCAAGCTCACCGCCGTTGGCATTAAACGTGACGGTATAGGTGCTCGCTTCCGAGCCGCACGCGGTCAGACTTAATAGCATTGTCAATGCCAGGCAAAGCGCCGCGATCGTCAAAAACTTTCTCATCATTCTTACCTCCGTTTAAAATTCACGCGCTTAAAATTACGCATGTTTGAATAAGCGTATTATATCATCCGGGAGGGAAGATAATCAATATCGGCGGCACTGTCGGACATAAATACGGCACACATGGAAGGTGAGGCTGCGGATCGTCGGTTCTATAAAACAAAACGATAAGATCGTTTGATTTTGCCCGAAATCGTTTCCGTCGGTATGCTGCCGAATTATCGGACGGCAAAAACGCGGCTTCGCATTTGTAAGCGAAACCGCGTTTCAATATTTTTGATATCAGCCTGTCGATATCAGAGCTGAGGTCCGAAAGGAACGAGAGCCTTACCTGCAGCGTTGCTCGTATACTTGACGAAGTTCTTCTGGAAGCGGGAAGCGAGATCTTTCGCTTTCTTCTCCCACTCGGAAGCATCCGCATAGGTATCGCGAGGATCGAGGATCTTCGGATCGACGCCGGGAAGCGAGGTGGGAACTTCGAAGTTGAAGTAAGGGATGGTCTTGGTCTCGGACTTTGCGATTGAGCCGTCGAGGATAGCGTCGATGATGCCGCGGGTATCCTTGATGGAGATACGCTTGCCGGTGCCGTTCCAGCCGGTGTTGACCAGGTAAGCCTTAGCGCCGCTCTTTTCCATCTTCTTGACCAGCTCTTCAGCATACTTGGTGGGATGCAGTTCCAGGAATGCCTGGCCGAAGCAAGCAGAGAAGGTCGGGGTGGGCTCGGTGATGCCGCGCTCGGTGCCGGCCAGCTTTGCGGTAAAGCCAGACAGGAAGTAGTACTGGGTCTGAGCCGGGGTCAGGATGGAGACCGGGGGCAGAACGCCGAATGCGTCAGCAGACAGGAAGATAACATTCTTGGCTGCCGGAGCAGAAGAAATCGGGCGAACGATGTTCTGAATGTGGTTGATGGGGTAGGAAACACGAGTGTTCTCGGTCACGCTCTTATCGGCGAAATCGATCTTGCCTTCAGCGTCGAGGGAGACGTTCTCCAGCAGAGCGTTGCGCTTGATGGCGTTGTAGATGTCAGGCTCAGAATCTTTGTCCAAGTTGATGACTTTGGCGTAGCAGCCACCCTCAAAGTTGAAGACGCCGTTGTCGTCCCAGCCGTGCTCGTCGTCGCCGATCAGCAGGCGCTTCGGGTCGGTGGACAGGGTGGTCTTGCCGGTGCCGGACAGACCGAAGAAGATGGCGGTGTTCTTGCCTTCCTTATCGGTGTTGGCGGAGCAGTGCATGGAAGCCATGCCCTTCAGCGGCAGGAAGTAGTTCATCATGGAGAACATGCCCTTCTTCATCTCGCCGCCGTACCAGGTGTTGATGATAACCTGCTCATGGCTGGTGATGTTGAAGGCAACGCAGGTCTCGCTGTTCAGGCCCAGTTCCTTGTAGTTCTCAACCTTAGCCTTGGAAGCGTTGTAAACAACGAAGTCAGGCTCAAAGTTTTCCAGTTCCTCGGCGGTGGGCTTGATGAACATGTTGGTAACAAAGTGTGCCTGCCAGGCCACTTCCACGATGAAGCGAATGGCCATGCGGGTATCCTTGTTAGCGCCGCAGAAAGCGTCAACAACGAACAGGCGCTTGTTGCACAGTTCCTTCTTGGCGATATCCTTAACAGTAGCCCAGGTGCTCTCGCTCATGGGATGGTTGTCGTTCTTGTACTCGTCAGAAGTCCACCAAACAGTGTCCTTGGAGTTTTCGTCCATGACGATGTACTTATCCTTGGGGGAACGGCCAGTGTAAACACCAGTCATAACGTTGACAGCACCCAGCTCGCTGACCTGACCCTTTTCGTAGCCTACCAGTTCGGGCTTGGTCTCTTCCTCGAACAGCAGCTCGTAGGAAGGATTGTGCACGATCTCAGTCGTGCCGGTGATGCCATACTTGGTAAGATCCAGATTTGCCATGTTACAAATACCTCTTTCCTTAAGAATGGTCATGTGTATTCTGCGCTATCCAGCCATAGAATATCACAGAAAGCAATTGAGATATACGATTGCGTATTCTCCTACCTAACATTATACATAGAAATTCGCCAAAATCAACAAACTTGGACTTAAATTCTCATAAAAGTAACAAATTTGGTAGGGAAAAGAATAGGCGGGGACCGAGAGGGGAAATAAAATGAATAGAAAACTGGGAACACTGCGAGGAAAAGCCAGAGAAAAGCGGGATTGATGTGATTAGAAAGGGAGAGAGAATGCTTGAGAGTGTTGCGAGATTGCATTAATGTATAGGGGAACATGGGGGATGAATAAGGGATAGAAAGGGGATTGAATTTGATAGAATAGAGAAACCACGTTAAAGCGCCCATATGCACCCTGCCCAAAAATAAATCAAAAAAATTATGAAAAAAATCGAAAAAAGGTGTTGACAATGGTTGAAAGTGTGGTATTATAAATAAGCTGTCGCGCAAGACAGCAGCTCTTCAAAAGCCAAATAAAAGCGATGTACCAGCAAAAACGCAGCGGGGAACCGGACAGCGTGCGGGTGGAAAGCTTTTAAAAAGGCGTTCGGAAGGCTCAAAAAAATATCGAAAAAAGTGCTTGACAAAAAGTACGACCTTTGATATAATGATTGAGCTGTCCGAGAGGAGAGCAAGCAGGACCTTGAAAATTGAACAATACTGAAACTTGTGGAACCTTAAACGTGATGGAAAATCACGAAAAACAATTCCAAAGCCGAGAAATCGGCAAACAAGTAATTCATACAGGACGCAAGCGATTGTGTCTGAGTGAAGATGATTTAACACTTTATGAGTGATAAATACCATTTATAAAGAGTTTGATCCTGGCTCAGGACGAACGCTGGCGGCGCGCCTAACACATGCAA
>USNB01000037.1 GCA_900555875.1 uncultured Eubacteriales bacterium | reverse complement strand
CCCAGCGGGAATACTGCGCCGCCTGCGGCGGCTTGTGGCGTTCGCCGCTGCGCGGCTCGGCTGAGCGAACCGCTTTTGCTCCGCTTCGCTGCGCAAAAGGCTCCGCTTTTCCCGCTGGGGGTAACAAAAAACAAACGCAGCACATTAAGTGCGCGCTTGTTTTTTTGGTACCCCCAGCGGGAATCGAACCCACAACTGCCCCTTAGGAGGGGGCCGTTATATCCATTTAACTATAGAGGCTTATTTGATCGCGGCTATATGACTTGCTGCGATAATGGTATGAGCGGTCGCGCGGTTTTAAGGCACGACTCGTATACACAAGGATATACTATCGGCGGATTTTTGTCAAGCGAAAAAGGTTGACTTTGCCCGTAAAGGGTATTATAATACAGAACGAGATCACGAACGGAAGGTAATATGAAATGGCTAAAAAGACGGAGAGCGTAAAAGAGCCGGAAGAGTGCACGCACGATTGTTCGAGCTGTTCGGCGAACTGCTCCTCGCGCGATGCGGAGCCGGATCCCGCCGCTCAGGCGCGCAAGGAGATGAATAAGATAAAAAAGACGATAGCCGTCATGAGCGGAAAGGGCGGAGTGGGCAAGAGCCTTGTTACCGCGCTTCTCGCGAGCGCTACGGCTGCGCTGGGCAAGAGCACCGCGGTGCTTGACGCGGATATCACGGGTCCGAGCATACCTCGCGCATTCGGGCTTTCAAAAGAGCGTGCGGGCGGCAGTCCTCTCGGTATACTTCCCGTGGAGACGGCGACGGGCATAAAAGTGATGAGCCTCAATCTGCTCATGGAGAACGAGACGGATCCCGTGATATGGCGCGGTGCGCTGATAACGGGCTGCGCGAATCAGTTTTATACCGACGTCGTGTGGGGCGACGTGGACTATATGTTCGTGGATATGCCGCCTGGAACGGGCGACGTACCGCTGACCGTATTGCAGTCCTTCCACATCGACGGCATCGTGCTCGTCACCAGCCCGCAGGAGCTCGTCGGCATGATCGTCGAAAAGGCAGCCAAGATGGCTAAGATGATGAATGTGCCCATCCTCGGCATCGTGGAGAACATGTCGTATTTCGTGTGCCCCGATTGCGGCAAAAAGCATGAGATATTCGGCAAGAGCCGTCTTGCGGAGACGGCGGAAAAATTCGCCATACCGCTGACGGCGAGCCTGCCCATCGATCATAGAATAGCGGAGACGGTGGACGAGGGAAGAGCGGAGAGCCTGTTCGAGCTTCTTCTTCCCATGGCAAAGGAACTTTGATCGTATCGATATAGCGGGAGCCGCGGCAAATGCCGCGGCTTTTTGTATGCCCGTCGTTGACTAATGCGGCGGCATGCGTTATAATATATCCATGCATACCGAATATGAAAACTGTACGCTCTGTCCGAGAATGTGCGGAGCGGACCGCACGAAGGGCAGAGGCTATTGCGGAGCGGGCGCGGAGACCGTCGTCGCGCGCACCATGCTCCATATGTGGGAGGAGCCCTGCCTCGGCGGAGAGGGCGGAAGCGGCGCGGTATTTTTTTCGGGATGCAACTTAAGGTGTTCGTATTGTCAGAACCGCGACATATCCTTTGCGCTCGTCGGCAGACGGATGACAGACGAAGAACTTGCGGACGAGATGCTTGCTCTGCAGCTTAAAGGCGCGAAGAATATCGATCTTATCACGGCTGCGCCGTACCTTCCTTCGGTGATCGCGGCGCTGGAAAGCGCGAAGTCGCGCGGGCTGGCCGTGCCTGTCGTATATAATACGAGCGGCTACGAGACGGAAGAAGCGGTGCGCGCGCTCGCGCCTTATGTCGATATATGGCTGCCCGATTTCAAGTATGCGTCGCCCGTGCTCGCCTCGAGGTATTCGCATGCGGCGGATTATCCCGAAACGGCGCTCGCCGCGATTAAGCTCATGTGCGGGAGCGCCGGCGCGCCCGTATTCGGTGCAGACGGGCTGATGAAACGGGGCGTTATCGTGCGGCATCTCGTTCTTCCCGGTCACCGCGACGATTCAAAAGCCGTTATGCGGCTGCTCGCGGGCTTAGGAACGGACAGATTCCTGATCTCTCTCATGCGTCAGTATACCCCTGATTTTGCGGACGGGAGCTGCGATCTGAAACGCCGCGTGACAACGTTCGAATATAATGACGTGCTTAGGCTTGCATCGGCTCTCGGGCTGGACGGATACAGTCAGTCGGCAGAGTCCGCCGTGCGTGCGTTCACGCCGGATTTTTCCTGAAGTTAACGGATAATTAACTTATCGGTGCGATAATGAAGTCATGAAACGCGCGGTACCGAATTTTCGCGCGGGGAGGAAACATGAAGATAACGATACAGACAGAGAACGGATATCTGCCCGACGTTTACGGCAAACATGCGCCCGCGTCATTCATGACCGCAGGCAATCCGACAGTGAGCTTTCCGTTCGGGATAGAAGATGCGCCCGAGGGCACGAAGTCCTTCGCGCTCGTCATGATCGACTACGATTCCACGCCGGTGTGCGGTTTTCCGTGGATCCATTGGATAATGTGCGATCTGCCCGCCGCGGCGAAGCATTTGCCGGAGAACGCCTCCGCGCTCGGAAGTTTCGGTATCACGCAGGGACGGAACAGCAGCGCTTCGCGTTTCGTGGGCGAGCGCGATCCGCGCGTGTTCTGCCGTTACTGCGGCCCCATGCCGCCGGATAAAGACCATGAATACACGGTCACTCTTTATGCTCTCGACGTACCCTCTCTCGGGCTGAGCGAAGGATTTTTCCTGTCCGATCTCAGGCGTGCGATGAAGGGGCACGTCATCGCAGAAGCGAGCGTAGGAGTGATGTCGAGAAAGTAGATCTGCCGAAAAGCGGGAGGATGCGATGTACCGCGTAGCGATAGTGGAAGACGACAGGAACGAAGCGGATACGCTGGCGAGGCTCATCCGCGATCACGGCGCCGAAAACGGTGTCAGGTTTTCGACGGACATATACGGCGACGCACGATCGTTTTTCGCCGTAAGGACGCATATATACGATATCGTGTTTATGGATATAGGACTGCCGGACGTCAGCGGAATGGACGCTGCCGGGCGACTGCGCGAAAGCGACGATTCGGCGGTGATCATATTCGTTACGAGCATGTCGGGATTTGCCGTGCGCGGATACGAGACGGACGCTCTCGATTTCATAGTCAAACCGGCGTCGCGCAGTACTTTGGATGCTGCCCTGAAGCGGGCAGTGAAACTGCTCGGCAGGCGCAAGGGGATAGATATATCGGTGGGTACGTCGGCGGGACTGCGCATGCTGGATTCGTCCGCGGTGCATTACGTCGAGGTGCGCGATCACCTCATAGTGTATCATACGGACGACGGCGAACTGACGGAATTCGGGAGCCTGCGCAAACCGGAAAAGCTGCTCGCCGCACACGGGTTCGTGAGAGTCAGCAACAGCGTACTCGTGAATCTCAAATGCGTCGACAGCGCGGACGCCGGCTGCGTGCGCGTAGACGGAAAGGATATCGCGGTATCGCGTGCGCGGGCGAAAGAAGTGATGCGTGCGCTTAACGATTATCTCGGAGCATGACCGGCTGCGAATGAAAAACGACCGAAAATGTCGCGGTATTGACAAACCGCGGCATTTTTTGTATAATCTTCTGTAAAGGGGAAGATAAATGAAGGTAGTGATAGTAGAGGATGACGAGCGGGAGTCGGACAGACTTTCCGGGTATGTGAGTAAGTATGCGTCCGGGCGGGGAGAAACGGCGGATATTACGGTATATCCGAACGCGCTCGTCTTTTTGTCGCGCTATGCGCCCGGGGCGGACGTCGTGTTCATGGATATAGACATGCCGGATATGACGGGCATGGAAGCTGCAAAACATCTGCGCGAGAGGGACTCTCTCGTACCGCTCGTGTTCGTGACCGCGCTTTCGTCGTTCGCCGTTGAAGGCTATTCGGTAGGCGCCGCGGATTATCTCGTAAAGCCGTATCCTTACGACGCGCTCGCGTTTTCGCTCGACAGGCTGTTCCGCCGCACGGCACACTGCGGCGAAGTTACGGTGCGCAATATGGACGGATACATCCGTATACCCGTCGATTCGATATTCTATGTCGAAGTGAACAGACACCGTCTGCTGTATCATACTGACAGCGGGATATACGACGTATGGGGAAGCATGCGCACCGCGGAATCCGCGCTGCCCGCCGGATCGTTCGCGCGCTGCGGTGTGAGCTACCTCGTGAATCTCCGCAACGTTACGGAGGTCGCGGGGGACGATGTGAAAGTGGGCGGAAGCGTCATAAAGATCAGCCGAGCGAAGAAAAGATCGTTCATGTCCGCGCTCAACGCATATATTTACGACGGAGGCGCGAGAAAATGAGCGTTACCGTAATGATGATCGTCATGCGCGTGGCGTTCATGTTCTGGCTCGTCGTCTGCGTGAATATGTTCATGCTCAGATGCAAACGCAGGAGCGGTTTTCTGCTCCGGCTCATTCTCACGTCCGTTGCGGAGATAGGCGTCTCCGCGCTGCTCGGATGGGCGGGCCTGCGCATCATGATCGCGCTTGCTGGGATCGGAAAGTATACGCCGGCGATCAGCTCTCTCATCAATCTCGCGGTACACTATCTGCTTTACGGTATAAACATCGCGGGTCTGTTCATATGTTACGACGAGCGGCCCGTTACCGTGCTGTTCGGCAGCATAGCGGGATATGCGACGAATAACATATCGATGACGATCAACAACGTGCTCGGTATGATCATCCCGAATGCAAAGTTCATCTCCACCGATCCCGTTACGGTATGGGGAGTTCTGCTCTGGCTGGCGTGCAACGCCGGCGTTCCGGTCGCCGTCTATTATGCGTTCGCGCGCACGATGAACGCGGAGTCCGGGACAGCCGCGCTCAATTCGCGGTCGACGCTCCTGCTGTTCGCCGTAATAGTCGTCGTCTCCGTTACCGTCCGCAGCATATCGTCGTATTACGGCAGCGAGAGCACGCTGCTTTTCATCATGATGAGCGTATGCCTCATCTGCTGCAATCTCGTCATACTGTTCGTGCAGTATCTCCTTGCAAAGAAGTTCGGAGAGCGCAGGGAGCTGGAAAAGCTGATAATGCTCGGAGAAATGAAAGCGCAGCAGTACGAACTCACAAAGGAAAACATAGAAATAATCAATATGAAATGCCACGATCTGCGCCATCAGATACTCGCATTGAAAGACAAAAAACCGGATGACGATTATCTCGAAGATCTCGGACGATCCGTTGCCATATACGACGCTTATGCGCAGACGGGGAACGAAGCGCTCGACGTCGTACTGACCGACAAGAATCTGCAGTGTACGGCGCGCGGCATAACATTTACCGTCATCGCCGACGGTTCGCTGCTGTCGTTCATGCGTCCGGCGGACGTGTATTCGCTGTTCGGCAACGCATTGGAGAATGCGGTCGAATATGTCGCTGCGCTCCCGCCCGAAAAGCGGATAATAAAGCTGTTCGTGGAAAAGGCGTGGAACGGATTCGTAAGCATACGCGTATGGAACGGCTATGAGGGTGCGCCGCCCGAACTTCGCGGCGGACTGCCCGTTACGACAAAGGGCGACGGGACGATCCACGGCTACGGGATGAAATCCATGAAGAAGATCGCCGAAAGCTACGGCGGAGATTTTTCCGTCAGAGCGGAAGACGGCAGTTTCTCCGTAAACATACTGATACCTCTTTCCGGCAAATGAGCTTTGCCGGATATGAACGGCCCGCTGCCTCGGCAGCGGGTTTTCCCGTCTGCGAACGGATTTCTACCGATATTGCCGTAGACCTTTCTTTTTTTTCTGCATTGCCGTATCATGTGCTTGCTCGCCGGAAACGGCGGCATGACCGCAGATACGGAGGAAAGCCGTATCGGAATACACATCTTAAAAGGAGAAAATGCAAGATGAAAAAGAGAATGAGTACGTTCAAATTCAGAGCGATACTGATCTCGCTGGCAGCCGTCTGCGCCATACTTTTGATCGCAGTCAACGTTGCCGCGTACATGTTCACTCCGTTCCTGGACGACCGTCTCGGGCGCGGTGAGAAGCACACCGTGATCCCCGAGGGCAGAGAGGAATGGGACACCGAGTACTATGCCGACGATTACGACAGCACGGACGAGTCCCGCGAGGCGGCTTATGAGCTTGCCGTGGAAGTGCAGAAGGAGGGAACTGTCCTTCTCAAGAACAACGGCGTGCTCCCGCTGGCTGCGGGCAGCACCGTTACTCCGTTCGGCTTCCGCTACAAGTCCCCCGTATACGGGCAGACGGGCGCGAGCGGTTCGGCAAAGTGGAACATCGATCCCGTTACTCCCGCCGAGGAGCTTGCGACGGTGTTCAGCGTAAACAGCGCTGCGGCTGATCGTATGCCTTCGTCCGATCCCGACAGGCTCGGCGCCGCCGAAGGCACTCTGTCTCCCGGCAGTCAGGAGGCTATGGGGCATACCAGTTTTCTTCAGGAGTATCCTGCTTCCGTTTATGAGGGAGCGTCTGTGAGCGGAACTGCGCTCGTGTTCATCGGCAGAGAAGGCGCGGAAGGTTCGGACAAGAAATACGACGGCTATGCGGACGGCACTCCGCACTACTTCGCGCTGACGCAGAACGAAAAGGACACGATACGCTTCGCGAAACAGAACTGCGAGAACGTCGTGGTGATCGTCGAGAGTTCGTCCGCGATGCAGATCCCCGAGCTGATGAGCGGCGAGCTCGAAGCGGACGCGATAGTGCTGTTCGGCCACGCGGGCGAGAGGGGATACAGCGTGCTCGGCGATGTGCTCAGCGACACGGTGAACCCCTCCGGTCGCACCGTCGACATTTGGGCGTCGGATTTTACCAAAGATCCCACATACGCCAACTTCGGCGAGTTCAAATACACGAACCCCGTCGATTCCGATTACGGCACCAATTACATCGAATACCAGGAAGGCGTGTACATGGGCTATCGCTATTACGAGACCGCTCATGACATAGCCGCCGCGGGCTTCACCTACGGCACACTTGACGGAAAAGGCGCGATAAAAGAGGCGGGCGCCGTCACGTACCCGTTCGGCTACGGCCTGTCGTACACGACGTTCGAGCAGACCATAACCGGCTTCGAGACGTCGGGCGACACGATCTCCGTCACCGTAAACGTAGAGAATAAGGGTAAGATGGACGGAAAGGAAGTCGTACAGCTGTACTTCGATCCTCCTTACACCGATACCGACAAGTCGCTTAAGATCGAAAAACCCACCGCTACGCTCGTGGCGTTCGCCAAGACGGACGTCATTAAAGCAGGAGAAAGCGAGACGGTCACGCTCACGTTCAGGCAGGAGGACATGGCGTCCTACAGCTACCTTCACGATAATGCCGACGGCACCGAGGGCTGCTATATGCTCGAGGAAGGGGACTACGAGATATCCGTCCGCGCGAACAGCCACGACGTGCTGGACAGCGAAGTGTGGCATAACGATGAGACTATATGGTACGACTCGGATAATCCCAGGCAGAGCGAGGTGGACGCACAGTCCGCTCTCGACGAAAACGGCGAGTCTCTCGGCCGTCCCGCGAACGGAGACGAGGATTACACGGCGGCGACCAACCTGTTCTCCGACAGCAGCGACTATATGGAGCGCGACTCCGTGGTGCTCAGCCGCTCGAACTGGGCGGGCACTCAGCCCAAGCTCAGCACCGAAGGCGCGAATATATCGTCGGGAGGGACGACCCGCGGCGGCAAAGCGATATCCGCCGAGTCCGCTAAGTATTTCGACGACGCGGTGTTCAATTTCGACGTTGAGACGGATAAACGCTTCGGCAACGTCGAAGGCAGCCTCGCGTATCACGCGGAGGATCCCGTTTCGGGCGCGGATAACGGACTTACGGTATCCGACCTGCGCGGCAAGAGCTTCTATGACGACGCTTGGAACGACTGGCTGGACCAGATAGATTACGACGATCCCGACGTCATCCAGCAGATAGTGGACTTATCCGCGCTCGCTAACTATGCGACGACGAGCGTGACCAGCCTCGGTCTGCCGCGCACGACGCACGCCGACGGCGCGAACGGTATCAAGGTATTCAAGACGGATGCCGGCATGGGACTGACGGCGACGTACAGCATGTCCCCGCTTTGGGCGTCCACGTGGAACGTGGAGCTGCTCGAAAAAGTGGGCAACATGCTGGGAAAAGAGGCAATGGAGAACAACGTCACGGGATGGTATTCTCCCGCGATAAACCTTCATCGCAGCCCGTTCTCGGGACGTAACTTCGAGTACTACAGCGAAGATCCGCTGCTCACGGGCAAGATAGCTGCAGCCGTAGTCAGCGGCGCGGGCGACGCAGGTCTCGTGTGCTACATCAAGCACTTCGCTCTCAACGACCAGGAGACCAACAGGAACAACTACCTCTCCACGTGGGCGGACGAGCAGACGATGAGAGAGCTTTACCTCAAAGCCTTCGAGATACCGTTCAAGGAGTCGATGACGATAAATTACATTGCCGACGAAAACGGCACGGTGGCTCAGCGTACCATGCGCGCGGCTACCGCGGTCATGGCTTCGCAGAACTGCATAGGTCAGTACTACGGTCACTCCGACTACCGTCTCATCACCGAATTGCTCCGCGGCGAGTGGGGCTTCGTGGGTACTGTCCACAGCGACATGTTCTCGATGAGCAAGGCGGATATGTACGATCTGAGCTACCGCTCCGGTCTTGACACGTTCCTTGCCACCAGCCGCGGTCAGCTTGCCGACAGCGAGAGCGCTTCCGCGCATCACATGTTCCGCCGTATCATGCACGACGTGGGCTATACGGTGGCGAACTCCAACGTGATGCAGGGCGTTGCTCCCGGAACGATATTCTACTACGACGCGTCGCCGTGGATATTCTATCTGCAGCTCCCGCTCAACCTCGTGTTCGGATTGCTGATAGCGGGTGCGATCGCGTGGATGATAGTGCGCACGGTGCAGGACAAGAAGAGAGCCGCATCGGAGAATAACTGAAGGAGGATGAGATCATGAGAAAGGCAAAATACGCATTCATAGCCGCGCTCGCGGCGGTATGTATCGCATTCACGGCGTTCGCCGCGGTCGGCTGCGGCGGCAGTACGCTTGAAGTGGATACGTCCGGAGCGGTCACGATATTCGCGGTGGGGGATGAATTCTCCTCCGACGGTATCGTCGTGTATGAAAAGCAGAGCGACGGCAAGAACGTGCGCGTTCCGCGCGACGGTTACACGATCTCCGAGCCGGACATGTCCACCGCAGGAGAAAAAACCGTGACGATCACGATCTCCGTAGTCGTCCCCGAGGTGACGGCGATATTCAGCGGCGATATGACGGGCGGTCTGGGCGGAGGAGTGACAGTCACGTATTCGGTGGAATTCAGATGCTACAACACGCTCGAATGGGAGCTTTGGTATTATGACGGCATGCCCGGCACGTCCGGCGAGAGCGAGGTGCACGACAGCGGACGCTATACGGTAGAGGATGGCGTGTATACCATGACTCTTACGACCATGACGGTGCAGACCGCGACGGACGCCGAAGGGAACGTGTCGTTCTCCTATACGGGCGTAGGCCTTCCCGTGATGGGCGGGATGCTCACCGCCACGTTCAACGGCATGCTGACGCTGCAGAAGTAGATCGCCGATACATCCGGGGCGGAATGATCCGCCGTCGACAAGTATTCGTTTCG
>USNB01000036.1 GCA_900555875.1 uncultured Eubacteriales bacterium | reverse complement strand
AAGGACGCCCTTTCGCACTTCATGAAAACTGTCAGTATATCTGTTCCTGCCGACGGGCACGACCGCTATACCGCGATGGCGGACTCCCGGATAATTGATGTTGAGCGCGGTATAGTCAGGCATATCGAAGGACATTATCTCGTCCAGACTGCCCGCCACAAGCTCCGCCGCGAGCGCATATCCCTCGAGGAAAGTCCGGTCGCTGTTGCTTACGGCTATCGAGCGCACACCCATATAGGCTCCCTCGAGCGCGGCGCTTACGGTGCCGCTGTATATAACGTCGCTTCCGACATTGGAACCTTCGTTTATTCCCGAAACGACAAGATCGGGCAAGCGGTCCTTCATAAAATGGAGCACCGCGAGCTTTACGCAATCGGCGGGCATTCCGTCCACCGCTATGCGCATACGACACCCGTCCTCCGGCTCGAGTTCTTCATACGCAAGCGGAGAATGCACCGATATGCCATGTCCCGCAGCGGATCTTTGCGCCACGGGAGCTATGACATATACTTCGTGTTGTTTTCCGAGGACTTTCGCTACGGTACGCAGCCCTACGGATCCGATACCGTCGTCGTTGGTAACGAGTATCCTCATACGGGATGTACTTTATCCTTGTCGTCAAACACGGACATATCCACGCCGTGTTTACGCGCATAGCGCGCCTTGAAGAAAGGCATGGAGACCTGAGGGAAGAGCGCGTAAGTAAGCACGTCCTCCTCCTGCTCATAGTACATGCCGAGTTCGTCGCGCAGCTTATCAAGCTCGGGAGGAAGATCGTGAGGGCTGTACTTGATGGGTTTCTCGTCTCCGAGTATCTTTTTGATGACTTCCTCGGAAGGCGGCACCGGCAGTTTACCGTACTCGCCGCGAACGACGCCCTTGGTCTCTTTCGTGACCATCTTGTATCTTTCGCCCATGATGACGTTCAGCACTGCCTGCGTACCGACGATCTGGCTGGACGGAGTAACGAGCGGCGGATAACCGAGATCCGCTCTGACTCTCGGAACTTCTTTGAGCACCTCTTCGAGCTTTTCGCTCTTTCCCTGCTCCTTGAGCTGGTTGATGAGGTTGGAAAGCATTCCGCCGGGGACCTGATAGATGAGCGCGTTGACGTCCACCTTAAGCACTTTATCGCTGAGGAATCCGTCGGCCTTCAGCCTGTCTGCCACGCCGCGGAAATACTCCGTCAGCTCATTGAGTTTCTTGAGGTCGATGCCGGTATCGTAATCCGTGCCCTTGAGCGTCGCCACGAGAGGCTCGGTCGCAGGCTGGCTCGTACCGTTGCCGAGGGGCGAAAGCGCGGTATCCACGATATCGCAGCCCGCTTCGATCGCCTTGAGATTTGTCATATCGCCTATGCCCGCAGTGTTGTGCGTATGAAGATGTATGGGCATATCGACTTCGTCTTTGAGCTTCTTGACGAGGTCATACGCATCAAAAGGAAGCAGCAGATTCGCCATATCCTTTATGCAGATGATATCCGCGCCCATCGCCTTGAGCTCTTTAGCGAGCTTGACGAAGTAGTCCATCGTATACACCGGACCGGTCGTATAAGATATCGCAGCCTCGACGGTACCGCCGAATTCCTTCGTCGCGGTTATCGCCGTTTCAAGGTTATGAACGTCGTTGAGCGCGTCGAATATGCGCAGGATATCTATGCCGTTTTTTACGGTAAGTTCGCAGAACTTGCGCACGACGTCGTCGCTGTAATGGCGATAGCCGAGCAGATTCTGCCCGCGAAGAAGCATCTGCAGCTTGGTGTTGGGAATGGCCTTGCGAAGAGCGCGCAGCCTGTCCCACGGATCCTCGCCGAGGAAACGGATGCACGAATCGAACGTCGCGCCGCCCCATGCCTCGAGAGCATAGTACCCTATCTTATCGAGTTTATCCGCAACGGGAAGCATTTCATCCAGACGCATACGGGTCGCAGCCTGCGACTGATGCGCGTCGCGGAGTATGGTC
Organism: uncultured Eubacteriales bacterium; assembly: GCA_900555875.1. Taxonomy (GTDB): domain Bacteria; phylum Bacillota; class Clostridia; order Christensenellales; family Pumilibacteraceae; genus Protoclostridium. The sequence goes on along the minus strand of USNB01000036.1, from coordinate 7,830 downwards.
TCCATTATTTTTACAGGTCTTTTAGCCATAATAAATCTCCTTGGATCAACCGAAGAACGCTATAAGTATGCCTGCCGCAACTGCCGAACCGATAACGCCGGCGACGTTGGGTCCCATGGCGTGCATGAGGAGGTAGTTGTCAGGTACATACTGCTGCCCCACTTTCTGCGACACGCGCGCCGCCATCGGAACGGCGGAAACGCCTGCGCTGCCTATAAGCGGGTTTATCTTTTCCTTGAGGAACAGGTTCATGAACTTTGCTATGAGTACGCCGCCTACCGTGCCGAAAGCAAACGCCGCAAGTCCGAGCCCGATGATCTCCAGTGTCTCGAGCTGAAGAAACACGCCCGCAGTAGCTTTGAATCCCACGCACGTACCGAGAAGTATCGTGACCACGTTGCAAAGTCCGTTGCTGGCGGTGTCGGCAAGACGTCCGGTCACGCCGCTTTCTTTGAGCAGATTGCCGAGCATCAGCATACCGAGAAGAGGAAGCGAAGACGGCAGGAACAATCCACAAAGAGCCACGACGACGATCGGGAAAATAATCTTTTCCCTCTTGGATACGGCGCGCATTTGCTTCATGCGGATGCACCGCTCTTTCTTTGTCGTAAGCAGTTTCATGATGGGAGGCTGTATCGCGGGTATGAGCGCCATATACGAATATGCCGCTATCGCTATTGCGGACAGATGTCCTCCGGATCCGCCCTCGCCCATCATAGTTGCTACATAAATAGAAGTGGGTCCGTCCGCTCCGCCGATGATCGCGACGGCAGATGCAAGCTGCGCATCGTTGCCGAAGATGAAATATCCGGCAAACAGCGTTACGAATATACCGAGCTGCGCTCCAGCGCCCATGATAAGGCTCTTGGGGTTCGCGATCAGCGGACCGAAGTCCGTCATCGCTCCTATCGCCAAGAATATCAAAGGCGGATATATTACCCATTCCACCCCTTTGGACAAATAATAGAATAATCCGCCGGGAAGATCGTTTGCCACATCCGGCTTATTCATGAGTACTTCATCATATGCGCCGGGGATATTGGCAAGCATTACGCCGAATGCGATCGGAACAAGGAGCAGCGGCTCGAATTCCCTCGATATCGCAAGATAAAAGAGGATAAAAGACACCAGCAGCATCACATAGTTCGCGAACGGGAACGGCAAACTACTATCCGTAGACGCAGCAAATCCCGTAGACTCGAGCAATTTCATCATGCTCTCGCCGAGATTCTGCAGATCGTCCGTTGCTGCGGAAGGAATGACCATAACAGTACCCTCCGACGATTATTTTATATATGCAAGCACGGCGTCCGTTTCCACATTTGCGCCGATATCGACGGCATAAGTGATCGTACCGTCGGCGGTAGCGACTATGTCGTTTTCCATTTTCATAGCTTCGAGCACTACCACGGGCTGACCTGCTTTCACTGCCGCGCCGTTTGCGAATGCAAACTTGCGTACCACGCCGGGCATGGGCGATTTGACGGGAGTGCCTCCCGCAGGAGCCGCCGCAGGAGCCGCCGCCGCTGCAACGGGAGCCGCAGGCGCAACTGCAGCGGGTGCGGGCGCTGCAACAGGAGCCGCGCCGCCTATCTCCTCTACTTCCACACTGTATGACTTACCGTTTACGGTGACATTGAATTTACGCATTTTGATATTTCCTCCGTTATAGTTTTTTAATGGATCTTATGACGAACGGAACAGGCATATCGTCTTCAGACGCTGCTTTTTCCGTTTTGCCGCCGCTGTTGTAATACGCCATGAGCGCGGCTGTTATCGCGGCAACTGTTTCGCTTTCAGCATCGATATCGACAGAAGACCCGGACGTTTCTGCCTCGGCGGGAGCGGCCTTCTTTGCGCTCTTTTTGCCGGGTATAGCGTTGAGGATCTTTGAAAATACGACGAGAAGAACGATCAGGATTATCAGCACGGCTATGACGAGCAAGAGACCTATAACGCTGTAAAGCGCCATTATCCCCACTCCGTACGTTCCGCCTTCCGCCGTCTCGCTCGCAAGCTGAACAAATTCATTCATGCGCTCACCTCTTTATCATCGTCTGCATGGAAGCTATCAGATACTGTCTGGTATGGGACGGAAGTATGACCATATCCGCATACCCCTTTATCGCAGCTTCCATAGCGCTGTTCTCTCGCGCATACATATCCGCAAACTTTCTTTCTGCGGCGGATACGTTCTTTGCTTTGGCTATTTCTTTGCCGTACAGCATATATGCGGCGGATTTGCTCTCCATGGGAGATATGGCTGCTTTTTCCCACGCTATAACGTAATCGCATGCGCTCTTGGATGCGAAGATCGTGTAGCCCGCGCCTGCGGTCTTGCCGCACACGAGCGTGACTTTGACTACACTGAGATTATTGTAAGTATATATGAGATCGCCGACATTTCTGATCAGCGCACCCGTCTCTTCAGACGCATTCGCCGCCGTACCGGTACATGCCACAAGGTTGACGACGGGCACGCCGGCATTATCTGCAGTGTTGAGAAAATCGGTTATCTTCGCAGCACCGCACGAAGTGAGTCTGCCGCTGATACCGACCGCAGCTACGGTAATGCCGTTGAGTCGGGCAAAAGCCGTGATCGCCTCCGGAGCTATACCGCCGCGGAGTTCAAGCACGCTTCCCTCATCGAATGCGGTCTCAAGTACCGTCCTGACGGAAGAAGACGAAGTAAGGTCTTCGCATACTCTGTTGGGATCGTCATCCGAATCGCCCACAACGTCGCAAAGATCTTCGAGAGCTTCGGAGATCAGTCCGCGAAGCTCGGACACGTCTTTTACGAGATTCGTGACGATTCCGGTGGTCTTATAATGCGTCTTTGCTCCGGAGACATCCTTTCCGCTCTCACCCGATATTACAAGAGGCGCGGCAGTGGAGATCTTCGCTTTTTCCACCGCAATGAACAGGTCGGAATAATCCGCAAGATATGTCAGCATACCGTAACACTTGCCCGTCACCGCAGTGATCACCGGCACCGTGCCGTATGCTTTGCAATACGCATTCAGAACGGAATCATAACCGTCCAGCGCATCCACTCCTTCAAGAACTCTCGCTCCCGCGGAATCGATAAAAGACAAAAGCGGCAGACCCGCGTCACATGCGCGTTTTACAAGTCCCGCTATCTTCTCGGCGCCGCGTTTGGAGATCCCGCCTGAAAACACTTCGGGATTGACAGCGAGTACAGCGACGTCTCTGTCATCGACGGTCGCAAGTCCGCAGTACACTCCTTCGCCCCTGTATTCCCCGAGCTCGTTCGCTCCGCCGATAAACGCGCCGAGTTCGACGAACGACTGTTCGTCTATGACGGCGTCAACGACTTCGCGTACCTTTTTTGTTGCACGGGCGTAAGATCCGAGCGCGCTTTTCAATCCGGTACTCATTAAATAAACCTCCGTTTAAGTTTCCTTTATATTTGTGATTATACACCAAAAAATGATGAAAAACAAGCGATTAACGCCTTCAGTCGCCATTTACAGGTTACATATTTTTAAGATAGTCCACTTCCTCTCTCGACAGTTTGCGATACGAACCTCTGTCGACTCCGCGCAGCCTCAGGTCTCCGATCGCGACGCGTTTGAGGAAAGCCACGCTTTTGCCGACAGACTCGAATATCCGCCTGACTTCACGGTTCATTCCTTCCTTTATTCCTATCTCCACCGTGGAAATATCCGATTTAGCGTCGTACGATACAAGCTTTACACGGCTTTTGCCCGTTCTGCGACCGTCAAGCATCACACCTGCACGTACCTTGGCAAGCTCGTCCTCGGATACCCTGCCTTCGAGCTTCGCCACATACAGTTTTTCTATTTCATTGCTTGGATGAGTCAGGCGATTGCAGAGATCTCCGTCCGTAGTGAGTATGAGCAGTCCTTCGGTGTCGTAATCCAGTCTGCCTACGGGAAAAAGCCGCGTGTCGGGATAATCTCCCTTCACGATATCCATGACCGTTCTTCTTCCCCTGTCATCGGATACCGTCGTCACGCAGCCTTTCGGTTTGTTTATCATGAGATAGACATGTTTTTTTACGGGAACGACCCGCCTTCCGCCGACGAATACCTCGTCGCCCGCTTCTACCTGTGTGGAAAGATCGGTCACTACGCTGCCGTTGACCGTGACCTCACCGTTCCTTACGAATTCTTCACATTTTCGACGGCTCGCAAGTCCGCATTCCGCCAGATATCTGTTTATACGCATATATATATTTTAATGCAAAACGCCTGCGAAAGCAAGTTATTTTCATCTGTTTTTCATCCATGCACCGTCCGCTTTGCAGTCGCGCCGTAAAAAACCGCGCAGCAAAGCTCCGTTTTACACAAAATATACGTCCTCGATGCTCTTACGCAGCAACAAGCCGCATCAGCCGACCGTCTCTTCCGAAAGTTTAGCAAATGCTTCTTCGATCATTGCGCAGCTTTCTTCGAACATAGGGCCGCAGCCGAGCACCACGCATATCACCTCTTTTCCGTCCCGCGATGCCGACGATACCAGGCAGCGTCCCGCCTCCTTGGTATACCCAGTTTTGATGCCCGTAGCTCCGTCCAGCATTGTGAGCATCTTATTTTTGTTCGTCATATCGCGGTTATAGCCGCGATCGGCATACGGACATTCGGTATACCGTTTCGTCGATACTATCCGGCGAAAAACATCGTTCCTCATCGCATAAGCGGAAATAAGCGCCATATCGCGCGCGGTGGACTTGTGATCTTCGTCCGGCAATCCGTGCGGATTGACAAACCGCGAATCGCAGGCACCGGCACGGCGGGCAGTCATGTTCATGAGCGCGGCAAATCCTTTTACGTCACCGGACGTTACGATCGCAAGTGCGACCGCGCAATCGTTTCCGGAACGCAGCATAAGCCCGTACAGCAGATCGATGATACGCAGCTTTTCGCCCTTTTCGAGATACAGCGAACTGCCTTCCGTCCCTATCGCCGCGTCAGGCACGACTACGCTGCGATCGAGATCTTCCGTATTTTCGATGACGGTTATCGCAGTCAGTATCTTTGTCGTGCTTGCTATGGGACGACGTTCGTCCGCATTATGTTCGTACAGCACCCTGCCCGTAGTGCGTTCTATCACAATGGCGCTTGCCGCGCTCGTATGATAAGCGTATGCCTGACGAACGCTCCCTGCCGAGACGCAAAACGCGACTGCGAGCGACATGACGGCTACAAGAACAAATTTATTTGACGTAAGCCGCCGCATCCGCCACCGCCTCCGCTATATCCGGAATGATCGATAATATTTTCTCGGGCAAAGTACTTTCCGCCATACGAAGAACTTTATACGTTCCGTTTTTATGCACGAGAAAGCCTATGGGCACCACGCTCGCACCAACGCCGCTCCCGCCCGCGAACGGATATTCTCTGCCGCCGGAAGAAGCGTCTCCGTATTCTCCGCCTCCGGTAAGCATGCCCAGCGTGACACGGCTGATAGGGATCACGCTCGTGCCGTCTTCGAGCACGAGGGGTTTGCCTATGACAGTGTCCGCATCCACAAGAGTTTTAATCCTCGTGAATGCCGTATCCATCACCCTTTCGACGGGTTTCTGTTCGGTATTGAGTATCATTTCTCCGCTCCTTTTTCCCTGCGGCGGGCGAATCTTGCCGAATGTCTCACTTTTTTGACGAAAGCCGCAGCGAAACTATATATAATATTTACCGGAGACAGCCCTATTATCCCGAAAACATGTAATTTAGCTCTGTTTTTGCCAAAATCCGCGCGGATATCGCTTCTGAAATCCACGCGCTGCATGCCCTTCAGCACGGTCAGTGCGGCGGAGAGAGCAAGACGGATAAACTGGATCGCAATAACCGTCGAACCGGCATATCCCGCGATCCCCAGCCTCAGTTTCACGAACAGGCTCTTTATGTCCACCGCTTTCGCAAGAGGATTGGACAGATATCCGGCTATCGAGTTTTTGTCGTTTTCGTCAAAAGTGAGCGAGATGCCCAGCCGTCTGCCGTTCACCTTAAGCCACACATATCTGAGCGCCGGTACAAAACCGTCGAAGGATATGCGCAAACGGATAATGCTTACGCCGAATACATATACGCTCACGGCGCATTCGTTCGACAATATATCTCCTTCGGCTCTGACCGAGGCTTTCCACTCCCCGCACACGAAAGCAAGCGAGATCACGAGTACAGTTAAAAAGACCGACATACATATAGTTTGCCGATCTTTGCCGATTATTATCTCATACGGATATTATTTGTCCGCTTCTTCAGCCTCTGCCGCGGGAGTGACCGTTGCCGCCGCTTCCACGAGCGGAAGCTCGACTTTCTCCACTTCTTCGCCCTCGAGGAATTCGGGCGGCTGCTCTTCGGGTATCTCGAATTCGTTATAAAGGCTGTCGCTCTCGGCGTGCCTGTTCTTAAGCTCTTCGATACTCCTGAGAAGATCGTCGTAATCGGGAAGTTTTTCTATGCTCTCCAGCCTGAAGCGTTTAAGGAATTCATCCGTTGTTCCGTACAGTTTGGGATTGCCTATCGCCTCTTTCCTGCCCACGACCTCTATCAGCCCGAGACTGAGAAGCGTCTGCATCGTATAATCGCAGTTGACTCCTCGGATGGACTCCACTTCGAGCTTGGTGACCGGCTGCTTATACGCTATTATCGCAACCGTTTCCAGCGTTGCTTTTGAGAGTTCTTTTTCCCTTATCGGATTAAGAACTGCGGACACTTCTTCTTTATATTCGGGATTGGTCCCGAACTGCAATTTGCCGTTGTACTCAAGAAGGTGTATCCCGCACTTTCCGCCGTATTTCTTTTTGAGTCTCGTCACGGATGCTTTTATTTCGCTCTTCTGAAGGTCGAGCGCTTCGGCTATCGTTTCGGTTTTGAGCGGCTCTCCGGAAAGGAAAAGCAACGCTTCGAGCACGTTATCGATCTTTTCTATATTCATGGCAAGTAATATCCTCAGGCTGCGTCATGCCGTTGCGGCTTCGCCGTCCGCATGCAGCCTTACGATGTAAATATCTCCGAAAACTTCCTCCTGACGGGCAGTCAGGAACTGCAGCTTCATAAGCTCGAGAAGCGCCTGGAACGTCGTTATGACCTCGCTCCTGGTCGCGTCCTCGTCAAAGAGCTGAATAAAATGTACGCTTTCTTTTTCCGTAAGCGTATCGATGATAAAACGCTGTTTTTCTTCGACAGTGAACGGATCGCGCGCGATGGCTTTGGGCGTGGTGTCCAGCGAACGGCGTTCTGCCCTTTCGAATATTTTCTTGAGCGCTTCGAACAATCCCTCCATGGTCATGTCGCGGAGCACGGTACGCTCATCGCCGACGCTGAGATCGGGTGCGCGCGAGAACGTGTCCACCGTCTCACGGGCTTTGAGCTTATCCATCTCATTCTTGTAAAGTTCGTATTCTTCCAGTCTGCGTATCAGCTCGCTGCCGTCATCTTCCTCCGTCTCGCCGCGCGGCGTCTCAGGTTTGGGCAAAAGAGATTTCGCCTTGATCTCCAGCAGATACGCCGCCATCCCGAGGAATTCGGACGCCTTGTCGAGATCAACGCTGTCGATGTCCTTTTCAATGAATTCGAGGAACTGCCCCGTAATGTCCGAAACGAATATGTCGCATATCCGTATCTTCGAGCGCTTTATAAGATGCAGCAGAAGATCGAGCGGCCCCTCGAACGAATCGAGCTTCACGCGATACCCGCTGCCCTCGTCGAGGGAATCCTCGTCGAGCTCATATTCTTTTACTTCATCGTTATCCATCAGAGCCACCGCCGTCAGAACATGCTCCAGCCGGATATACCGAGTCCGAACATCAGATTGAACAGCTGCTGGATACTGCCCGCTATG
>USNB01000035.1 GCA_900555875.1 uncultured Eubacteriales bacterium | reverse complement strand
CGGTAAACGGCGGGCGCGTTTTATCGTTGCTGCGAAACGGGTGATCATACGAATCCGAGGGATATCAGTATCGCGCGGTCGACGAGCGTCATCGTGCCGTCGTCGAGCGAACCGAGACGCGCTTTGAGCCGCCGCTTGTCGAGAGTGCGCAGCTGTTCGAGCAGTATCACGCTGTCGCGCGGTAGTCCGAAACTTCCGCTCGCGACTTCGATGTGAGTCGGCAGTTTGGCTTTCGTCAGGCGGCTGGTTATCGCGCCGACGATCACGGTAGGCGAATATCTGTTGCCGACGTCGTTCTGTACGATGAGCACGGGGCGCACTCCGCCCTGTTCGCTTCCTACGACGGGACTCAGATCCGCATAAAAAATGTCACCCCTCTTGATCTCCATTCGCTACGGCGAGATCGATCTCGCTCATCTCCTTATAGCCTTCCGCCATCTTCTCTTTATCCATAATATGCGCGGAAGGGAAGTATTTGCCAACGATCTTCGCTATCTCTGATCCGGCAGTCATTGCGTTCCCTCCGTCTGACCGGATCAGCTTTATCGCTTCATCCGCGTCGAGTAAGATTATCACCATATTTCCGCTCCTCTATACTTAATTTTGCTTCGCCGATCGTTGCGTATGCCTTGCAAAAATTGTCATATATCCCCGCGCGGGTATACCGTGAACTCGCATATTTCGCAGATAGCGGCGAAATAACGGTGTATTATGTGAGACATAATACCCGAAATATACGCAATATTCGGTTTACGCGCCTTTTGATTGACAAAATACGCGGGTATATATTATACTTAAACGCTTTCATCGTGTTTGCAAATATGACGTCGGAGGATGAAAATGGCGGAAGAGAATAAAAACGGCGGGTATGAAAAGTACGAGGATGAGCCGTCTGTGGAAGACGTGCGGGCGGAAGAAGTATCCGGCTGCGCGGCGGACGATGGTCCTGCGGAGGATGTTGAGACTGCCGAGCCGCGCGTTCAGGATGGGAAAGCGACGGTGTGGCACAAAATATGGGGCTGGTTGAAAAAGACCGTTCCCGGACTTGCGCTGTGCGCTGTTATCGCCGTGCCCGCATGGTTTCTGGGCAAGCTCGTTCCCGTGATAGGCAGCGCGGTATTTGCGATAGTATTCGGTATGATACTTGCGTTTTTCCGTCGTCCCGCATGGCTGGACGGAGGTATAAGATTCACGTCCAAGAAGATCCTTCAGGCGAGCATCGTTTTTCTCGGCTTCGGTATGAATTTCATGAACGTGATCAGTGTGGGCGGCGATTCCGTACTCATCATTCTGTCCACGATAGCGACGTCTCTTATAGTCGCCTTCGTCATGAGCAAATTGCTGCGCATCCCGGCGAACACGGCTACGCTTGTCGGCGTGGGGTCGTCGATATGCGGCGGATCCGCGATAGCCGCGACGGCGCCCGTTATCGGAGCAAAGGATAACGAGGTGGCGGTATCCGTGTCCGTGATCTTTTTATTCAACGTCATCGCGGCATTCACTTTCCCGGCGATAGGTCAGGCGCTCGGTATGACGGACGCCGGCTTCGGCATGTGGGCGGGAACGGCGATAAACGACACTTCGTCCGTCGTGGCGGCGGGGCAGAGCTGGGAGAGCATGACGGGGAGCGACGTGGCTCTCGGATACGCTACCATAGTCAAGCTCACGCGCACGCTTGCCATAATCCCGATAACGCTCGCGCTTGCCGTATGGCAGATGATAAAAGCCCGCCGGACTTCGGCAAAAGCCGGGACGGAGGGGACATCCGTTTCGGCGGATGCCGGCCTGAAGTTCAGCTTCGTGAAGGTGTTTCCGTGGTTCGTCATATTTTTCCTCGTTGCCGCCGTCGTCAATACATGGCTGTTTACGCCGGTTGGAGCGGAAAACGTTTCGGGATTTTTATCCGACGCGGGCAAGTTCATGATAACCCTTGCTATGGCGGCGATAGGTCTTAACACGAATGTCGTCAGGCTCGTGCGGTCGGGTCTGAGACCCATACTTCTCGGGCTCACGTGTTGGGTGGCGATAGCCGGCGTAAGCATCGGCGTACAGGCGGCCCTCGGTATGTGGTGATTTTTTCGAAGGCGATATCGCGGCTCGGCGACGTTACCGTTTGGTTTCGGCGACGATAGACCGGGTTCGTTTTATGTCGGTCTCTTAATAAAGACATCGGTCGGCAAAAGACCGCACGGGAATATCCGTGCGGTCTTTTGCCGCTGTCGTTTATAATGTTCCGCTTCTCGGCGCAATGCCGCGGCTCGCGCTTGTTTTCGTCAAAACGGTGACGGTTTTGTGAAATGAGTATGAATTGTCAAAAGATGTCCAAAAGAGGTCAATCAATATCTTGAATTTTAATGGGGGGGGGGTGATACACTTGAATTATGTTTCTAAGCGAAATGAAAATAAAAAAATGTAAAAGGAGGAATTTCGAATGAAGAAATTTGCAAAGAGAGCGGGCGTAGTTTTGCTCGCGGCTGCCGCGGTATGCGCCGCGGTAATGGCATTCACGGCATGCGGGGGAGCTCCCGCGCTCACGGCGACGTACGGCTCGAGCAGTCACACGTTCATGTCCGCTTATCCCCAGTATACGTTCAAGCAGCTCACGACCATCGTGCAGACGATAAACGTATACGATGACGGCACGTATATGCTCGTACAGAATTCCCGCAGTCTTTCGGGCAGTCTGTCGTTCGATCCGAGCAACAGCGGCGATACGAACATAAGCGCCAGTGATAGAGGATACGAGACCAAGATATTCTACGGTACTTATACTTCGGCGGAAGAGGAAGGCATGATAACGCTCACCATATCCGCTCCCACGGGCGCGGTATATGTCTCTTCCGGCGGGACGATGGGCGGCGGATATTACACCACTTACGCATGGACGGACGAAATGAGCGCCGCCGCGGGCGGTGAGGACGGAGCGATGACCGCGGAGCAGTATCTCGAATCCGTGTCTTACGGAGAAAAGAGCATTATCGTCGATACGTCCACTATGAGCTTCACCTACGTGGATCTCTCGGCATCGGCATGATCGCGGAGGATTGCTTATCATGAAATTATTCGGAAAAACGGGTATGTGGCGCGGACTGTTCGCCGTGCTTGCCGTACTCTTTTCCGTCGCGGCGTTCATGACCGCACTGTGCTTCAGGTGGGAGGGACAGGTCAATATATTCCTGAATACCCTCCCTCCGGCTCAGTCGGTCACCGACGATACCGAATATTTTGCGAGCGACTATGAACGCAGCGACGACGGTTATCTGGAAATGGTGGCGGCTTCGGACGAGAACGAGGTCCTTACCATGCAGGAGGGCGCGGTGCTTGTCAAAAACGACGGCGCGGCATTGCCTCTTACCGCAGAAGAACGCAGCGTGACGCTTTTCGGCAGATCGGTCGCCGACCCTGTATATCGCGGTAATTCGGGCGGTCCCGCACTCGACGAGTCGAGAGTGGTGTCGCTGCGCGCCGCGCTGGAAAACGAAGGCTTCGATATCAACGAAACGCTTTACGACGCGTATGCCGCGAGCGGTACTCGGAGAGTCAAAGTAGCCGTCGAAAACAAGGACGGTATAAAGTCGGATATCGGGGAAGAGGATATCGGTTTTTATACGTCCGCGCTGCAATCGTCGTATGCAAACGCATATAACGATGCCGCGATAGTGATGTTCTCCCGCGACGGCGGCGAAGGACGCGATCTGTTCGCTTCGGACGCCGACGGCGTGTCGCAGCTTGCTCTTCACGAGAGCGAAGCGGATCTGCTCGAAATGATCGAGCAGTCGGGCAAGTTCGGTAAGACAATCGTGCTCATCAACAGCGCATATCCCATGGAACTCGGTTGGTTGGACGAAGCGGAGTACGGTGTGGACGCCTGCCTCTGGATAGGCGGTCCCGGACTTAAAGGCTTCGACGGCGTTGCGGATATCCTCGTGGGAAAAGCCGATCCTTCAGGTCGGTTCGTAGATACTTATGCGTCCGATTCGCTGTCATCGGCGGCGGTACAGAACGCTTTCGACATAAGCTTTACGGGCGATACGGCGAACTACATCGTGGAAGCGGAAGGCATTTACGTCGGATACAAATACTACGAAACGAGATATCACGACGCAGTGTTGGGCGTAAGCGACGCGACCGGTAATTACGGCGTTTTTGACGGTAACGGCGTTTGGGATTACGCGGACGAAATGGCGTATCCTTTCGGCTACGGCACGAGTTACGCGAGCTTTACGCAGACGCTCGAGTCCCTGACGTGGGACAGAGACGCGCATACGGTAACGGCTGTCGTGAACGTAAAGAACGACGGCTGCCCCGACGGCTCGGCTTTTGCGGGCAAGTCTAAGTCGGTCGTACAGCTGTACGCGAGCCTGCCGTACGAAGAGGGCATGGCGGAAAAGAGCGCAGTGCAGCTCATAGGCTTCGGCAAGACGGGTCTGCTCGCCGAGGGCGACGAAGAGAAAGTCACGATCGTTGCCGACGATTATCTTTTCGCCACTTACGATATGAACGCCGTCAACGGCGCGGACGAGAGCAAGAAAGGCTGCTACGTGTTCGACGAGGGCGACTACTTCTTTGCGATAGGCGATAACGCTCACGACGCGCTCAATAACGTGATGGCGGCAAAGTACGGCAGCGAGGTGTCCGGTAAACTCACGGACGCGGCGGGAAATATCGTGACGGGCGATGCGGCGAAAACGGGTAAATATACGCTGGACGCGCTCGACAATACGACGTACGCCGCAAGCCGAGAGACCGGCAATGTCGTTTCCAACCGTTTCGAGGATGTGGATATAAATTATTGGATAGAGGATGCCGTCACTTATATGACGCGTTCGGACTGGTCCACGTTCCCTAAGACTTACGACGGTCTTACCGCTACGGCGGAAATGACCGCGCAGATGCACGAAGCGGCGTATACCAAACCTTCCGACGCGCCGTCCTACGACAGCTTCACGCAGGACGCTCCGGTGACGCTCAAACTCGTGGAAATGCGCGACGTACCGTTTGACGATCCCAAGTGGGAGACATTCATCAACCAGCTGTCCGTAAAAGAAATGGGCGACATGATAGGTGAGAATTTCGGTCAGCCGGCGGTGTCGGATATAGGTAAAAACGCCAATACGAACTCCGACGGTCCCGCGGGACCGCAGGCGGGATACCGCGGCGACGAGATCACGGGTACCGCCACCATGCGCATAAACGAAGTGGTCGCAGCAAGCACATGGAATGTCGATCTGCTTGCTTCGCGCGGCAGCTTCATTGCCGAGGACTGTCTGTTCGGCGGTACGACGCAGCTCTGGAGCCCGGGCGCGAACATCCACAGGACGCCTTTCTCCGGTCGTAACTTCGAGTATTACAGCGAATGCAGCGTCATGTCATATCTTTGCGGCGCGGCGCAGTGCGCGGCGATGCAGGCCAAGGGTTGTAACGCGGCTCCCAAGCATTTTGCCGGCAATGATCAGGAAACGAACCGCAGCGGACTCTGCATATATATGACCGAGCAGGCGCTTCGCCAGGGACCGTTCAAAGGCTTCGAAGGCGCGATGGTCGTCGGCGGCGCACTCGGCACGATGATGTCGTGTTCGCGCATAGGCAATCGCGAAGTTTACGCTTCTCCCGAAGTGCTTACCGGACTTCTTCGCGAAGAATGGGGATGGGAAGGCGTGACGATCACCGATTCCGTGGCAGGTTGGTCGACAGAAGAAGGCACTCGTCTTACCATACCTTGCCTTGTCGCAGGAACGGATACGTTCAACGCGAGAGCGACCTGCGGTACCGATGTGCGCACGTATCTGCTGCAAAGCCGCGACGGTTATGTATTGCAGTGCCTGCGCGAAGCCAATCACAGATTCTTCTTCGCCATGTCGCGTTCCAATCTCATCAACGGCATGACGGCGGAGATGACGGGCACGGGATTCACTCCCTGGTGGCAGCCTACGCTCATCGCTATCGTAGTCGTTATAGGCGTTGCGGCGCTGGCGTGCCTTGCGATGTTCGTGCTTTCAAAGTACGTATTCGACGGCAAAAAACGGGAGGTGTGATATGTTTGCGGATATACTTAAAAACAGGACGATATGGTTCTGGCTCGCGAGCGGAGCTGCTGCTGCGGCGCTCGTAAGCGACATAGTGTTCATCGCGCTGGCGTCGGGAGACGAATCTTTCTCCGTGATAACTTTCGTGTTCGTACTTCTTGCCGCGCTCGTGCAGATCGCTTTTGCGGTGCTTCGCAGACCTGCGTTCCTGCCTGCGGTAAGCGTCGCGTGCTACGCCGTCGGTCTGGGTATGCATCTGTATAAAGGGCTCCCCGTATTGTCGGATATAGTCAATCAGGTGATGTTCGTGGGCGGTAATGCGGCTTATGCCGTGGCTTTCGGAGCGATATTCATCGCATGCACGGTCGTTTCCTGTATTACGTGTTTTGCGGAGCAGAATAAGACGCCCGCGCCGTCTGAAGCATGAAATATTGTCGCGCCGCTGTTTGTCGAAAGCGGTGTACGCGACAAACGTCCCGGTAAACGGATGCCGGGATCCGATACGGAGCGTTTGCGCCCCGTGCGCGATCGTTTGCCGCGCATGTCCGGTCGGACATGCGCGGCTTTATCGTGCGGGACGTGATCTGCCGACAGGATCGCATCACCTTTGCCCGCATGATTATTTGTCGGTTTGCTATTGACAAAATATAACTTATGATATATAATCGGAAAAGAAGTCCGATCGCGCGTATCGGTCTGTCTGCGAGCAGAGGGGAGGGACGTCATGCTGAAAATGGCGGTGGTGGAAGATATTAAAGAAGATTCCGACACGCTGTGCGGGTACGTGGAAAAGTTTTCGGAAGAGACGGCGGAGCGGATAGATATCAGAGTTTTCGGCAATGCCGTGGATTTTCTCGATAAATATTAATCCGGGTTCGATATCGTGCTCATGGATATAGATATGCCCATGCTTAACGGAATGGAGGCATCACGCAAACTTCGTGATATAGATGACGATGTCGTGCTTATATTTGTGACCAATCTTGCGCAATATGCTGTTGAGAGGGATACGAGGTGCACGCCTTTGATTTTATCGTCAAACCCGTCAGTTACTACAGTTTTTCTATAAAAATCCGCCGTGCGATAGATCATCTCGGTAAGTCGTCGGGCGTGACGGTACAGATCAGAACGCGCGAAAACTTTGCGTGCGTGCCCTCGACCGAGATAAAATATATCGAAGTATACGATCACGATCTTGTTTATCATACCGTAAAAGGCAATATGACCGCGATCGGTTCGCGGGCGGCAACGGCGGTTTGTATTGACCTTCTTGTCTTTTTGTGTTAATATATGTCGAAAGATAATATCAAGGGAGGAAACGAATAATGGCAAAAACCGATCTGCTCGACGCTTTGCTCGATCCGGACAATCATGATCCCATTACGCTCGTCGACGAGGACGGGACGGTAATGCACTTCGAGCAAGTAGCTATAGTACCTATCGATAAGACCGATGCGGCGGAGCTTGACCCGGAGAGGGAACTTACCAAGGATCTGTTCTGCATCCTTAAGCCCATCGATAAGATATCCGGCGTAGCCGATGACGAGGCGATCGTGTTCCGGGTGCTTATAGATGACGATATGAATGCCGTCGTGCGTATTGAGGATGACTATGATCTCGCTGCGAAAGTGTTCGATAAATATCTGGAAATGCTGGAAATGGCAAGGGGATCCGACGTCTGAAAAAGGCGGCGGGACAGAGACAAGACGAAACGGATAAAAGGGTCTCTCGTTTTGAAGAGAGCCCCTTTTATCATGCCAGATCGCGTAAAAACGCGGATATTTCAAAGTATTATGCGTGACATAACAGCTCAAATCCGGTATGAACGCGTTTTTGCGCGGGTATTATCGGGTGCGGTCATCTTTTGAACGGAAGGAAATCGCCGACGTCCTTGTCGGTATATATGTCCTCGTCCATCTGCGACGCGCGCATGACTATGTTTTTGCCGTAACGCAGCCGGAGATCGGCAATGGCGGCGTCAAGCTTCTCACGGCAGTGCGACGTCGCTCCGTCGTCGAACATGGAAAGCTGTACGGGGGATGCTGCCGGGGAGAGTGCGAACGTACCGACGTCCACCGACCGCAGCGGCGAGCCGTTCCACAGCTCGTCGAACAGCCGGACTGCGGCTTCGGAAATATCCGAAGACGAGCACACGGGCAGCGCGAGAGAAGCCTGTTTGCCGCAGCGTTCGAGGTCTGTGTATCGCAGCCCGAGGTATATGCCTCCCGCTTTTGATCCGTGCTT
This sequence comes from uncultured Eubacteriales bacterium, assembly GCA_900555875.1. Lineage (GTDB taxonomy): Bacteria > Bacillota > Clostridia > Christensenellales > Pumilibacteraceae > Protoclostridium. Next base: position 1,617 of record USNB01000035.1, on the reverse strand, counting down.
TTTCAGCCGGACGGCGACGAGTTCGGACAGGTAATTTATAAGCGTTACGCAATCCTCGCGGGTCACGAGATCGCGCAGGGCGGTCAGCCCGTGACTTATGCTTTTTATGTCCCTCGAACTTACGGCTTCGCGTACCTCGCCTTCGTCCTCGCCGCGCGCCGTCAGTCGCAGATCCTCTCCCGGTTTTCCGAGCAGTTTTTTGAGCACGCGTGCGTCGGCGCATGCAAGATCTCCGATCGTGCGTATGTTTATGCGGCGCAGCTTGTCCGCCGTCCTTCCGCCCACGCCGCATAGTTCGCCGACGTCCAGCGGCCAGACCTTTTCTTTGAAATTTTCGCGCGTGATGACCGTGGTCGCATCCGGTTTTTTCATGTCGCTGCCCAGCTTTGCGAACATCTTCGTAAAGCTCACTCCCGCGCTTGCCGTTATGCCGAGTTCGTCGCGGACATTCGATCTCAGCATATCTGCGATGTCCTTTCCGCTGCCGAAGAGTTTTACCGTTTCCGTGCAGTCCAGCCAGCATTCGTCCGGCCCGAACGGTTCCACGAAACAGGAATATCGGTTGCATATCCCGAACATGCGCTTGGATATCTTGTCGTAAACGTCGAAGCGGGGAGGAACGAATACGATACCGGGCGCCTTTGCCGTGGCTTCGGACACCGTATCTCCCGTTTTTACTCCGAATTTCTTTGCGATCTCGTTTTTTGCGAGTACGACGCCGTGACGTTTTTCGGGCGAGCCGGCGACCGCCACGGGCTTTCCGGCGAGCGACGGATCCATCTGACATTCCACGCTCGCATAAAAATTATTCATATCCAGGTGCACGAACAAGCTCATCTTTTTTCTCTCCGTGACCGTAGTATAGCACATGAAAAGCGGCTCGTCAATAATTAGAACAAAATTTCTAAAATTTTCTTCTGCATGCGCTTGACAACGGGTCGTCGTTGCAATAAACTAATATATGCGGAAGGGGGATCGCGTCGGAGGGTCGGACATACGGAAATCGCGTCGAAAAAAAGATATCCGGGAGTAATATTTATCGTCGTATCGGCGTTCTTTTTTGCTCTTATGAATTTCTTCGTGAAGCTGTCCGGCGATCTGCCGACGATGCAGAAGGCGTTTTTCCGCAATCTCGTCGCGGCTGCGGTGGCGTTCGTGCTTCTCATCCGCCGTCCGTCTCAGTTCGGGACGATAAAAGGCAATGTGTACCCGCTCGTGATGCGATCGCTTGCGGGGACTCTCGGGATAATACTTAATTTTTCCGCCATAGACGGTATGGATATCGCGGACGCGTCCATCCTCAATAAACTGTCGCCGTGTTTCGCGATAGTGTTTTCCGTGTTTCTGCTGCGCGAAAAACCGTCAAAGATCGAATGGCTTGCCGTAGCCGTGGCATTTGTCGGCGCGATATTCGTTGTCCGTCCTTCGTTTTCCGCGGAGGTCATCCCCGCGATAGGCGGTGTAATGGGCGGGATGAGTGCGGGGCTGGCGTATACGTTCGTCCGTAAAGCGGGCGCGAACGGTGCGTCGCGCAATCTCATCGTATTCTTTTTCTCTGCATCGTCCTGTCTGATGATCCTGCCGTTCATGATAGCGGGATTCGTGCGGATGACATGG
>USNB01000034.1 GCA_900555875.1 uncultured Eubacteriales bacterium | reverse complement strand
TCGTGATGTATGCACGCGCCGCGCAGCACCTCGCGCCTGCCGTTCACCTTAAACCCTTCTTTCGCGCTCCACTCCAGCGTGCGGAAACCGAACCGTATCTCGCGGCTGTCCTCGCCGAACCTTACTTTGAGCGTATACAGCGCCGGATCGTCAGCCGACCAGAGTTTCGCTTCCGGCGCCTCGCCCGTCAGCGCCGCGGGCGACTTGCCGTCCGTCTCCGCGCCGCCCGACCACAGCACCCTGTCGCCGCACGATATCTCCGCCGTCACCTTACCCGCGGCGTTCGTCGCAACGCCGAGCGAAAACGCGCGCTTTTCGCAGTCCGTCGTCTTTATCTTCACTCCGTAAGGCAGGATATGCTTTTCGGGAAGCACGTATATATACGCGGGGCGGTAGATGCCCGCGCCGCTGTACCACCTGCTGTTGGGCTGCTCGGCGTTATGCGCGATCACTTTTATCTCGTTGGATCCGCCGTATTCGAGCTTATCCGTAAGATCGACGAGCACGGGCAGATACCCGCTGGGACGCTCGGCGACCTTTTCTCCGTTGACGTACACCTCGGGACAGCGGTATACGCTCTCCAGCTCGAGATATACGAAAGCGCCTTTCCACTCGTCCGCCGGGACAAAGGACTTTATGTACTCGTAATCCGCGCCGGCAAAGAACGCTCCGTTCTTGCCGCTCGGATTGTTTTCGTCGCGCGGCTCTTCGAACATCGCGTCGTGAGGCAGCGTGACTTCCTTATAGTCGTCGCATCCCGACCGGGCAAATCTCCAGCCGCCGTTGAAATCGATCTTCTCCATATCTGTATTCCCCTTTGAAAGTTTCTTACTTACAGTATAACTCATCGCAAGCCGAAATTAAAGAAATTTATTGACAAGATATTGACATTTATTGACCTTATGCGGTATAATTGTCTCAAAGGAGGCATGCGTCATGCCCGCAAAACACGAACTGAGAAAATACGACGGCGACGAAAAAGTATGGGTCGGCAAATACCGCAACTCGCACAATCTTCTGCACTGGCATTATGACTGCGAGCTGATATACGTCGAGCGCGGCAGTATCGACGTCTTTTGCAGCGGGAAAAATTATCTTCTCGCGCCCGGGGACGCCATGCTCATACAAAGCGGCGAGATACATTATATGAAAGCCCGCGAGGAGACGTACCTTCTCGTCTTTATATTTGACGACAGCCTCATGAAAACCATCGTGAAAAACGAACGGCTCGCGTCTCCCCGCCTTTCCGATCCGTCGACGATACCCGAAGCCTATGCCCGCATACGCGGCGAACTGAAGTCGGATAAACCCTTCCGCGCGCAGGCGGCGAACGCCCTTACGCAGCTTCTTCTTACCCGGCTGCTCCGCAGCGAAAAGCTCGTCCCCGCGACTTCTGCGGAAGCCGGGCTCAAAACGCTGAAAAAGTTGCTGGATGACGTCGAAGAAAAGTATTGCGAATACACTTTCGAGCGGGCGGCGGAATTTGCCGGATTCAGCGAAGCTTACTTTTCGCGCCTGTTCCACAAACAGATGGGTATGACGTTCTCGCAATACCTCAACAACGTGCGCATACGCCACGCCGTCGATATCATGCGAAGCGAACCCAAGGCGTCCATGACGGAACTTTCCATAAAGACCGGATATACCACGATAAGGAATTTCAACCGGATGTTCCGCGCCATAACGGGATATGCTCCGCGCGAGCTTCCCGACGATTTCAGATTCGAAGACAGATACGGCGAGGGCGAGGATTCGGATCCCACGCTCGAAGGCTGCACTCTCGTCGAATGACGACCGCTAAACGACCCCGCGCAAAAACATGCGCGGTTTTTTCGTTACACATATTGAAATCCGCAGAAAAATATGATATAATCGAATTACGTCAAACGATAAGGAGGGACTTGAAAAATGGTCATAACCATAAGCCGCGAATACGGCTCGGGCGGAAGCGAGATAGGACACAAGACGGCGGAAATACTCTGCGTCCCCTGCTACGACAAAACGGTAACGGAACTGACGGCGAGCCTGTCCGGCTTTCCCGTCGAGACCATCGCGAACAGCGAGGATAAAACGTCCATCGGACTGGACTATTCGGGATACCTTTACGGGTACGGACTGTTCGGCTCCAATCATTATCTTCCGATATACGACAGGATATTCATTGCGCAGAGCGACGCGATAGCGAAGCTCGCGAAAAAAGGCGACTGCGTGATCGTCGGTCGCTGCGCCGCCGAAGTGCTTGCGAAACAGAACGTTCCCAGCCTCAACGTATTCATACACGCGCCTCTCGACGAGCGCGTCGCAAGACTTCTTTCCCGCCACGCAGACATCACGGAAGCTCAGGCAAAACGCTTCATCCGCAAAAACGATAAAGCCCGCGCGAACTATCATAAAAAATACGTATTCACGGAATGGGGCGCCATGCGCAACTATCACATGACGATAAGCAGCAGCATCGGCATCGACAAAGCGGCAAAACTGATAGCCGACGCGGTAAAGTAACGGCGATCAGAGCAGATGCGTCCTGATCTTGCCGATCGCGTGCGCGTCGGCAGGCGCCCATTCTTCGGGATCGAGCTCGGACGCCGCCATAGGAAGCACGCGGACGTGTTCTTTCAGCTTGTAATCGGACAGACGCCGGCACAGACACACGTAAAGCGTTACTATAAAATCGGGATATTCGTAAGTCACGGTGTCGAAGATATCGTATACTTCCGCCGTCATATCCAGCTCTTCGGAAAGTTCGCGGCGAAGCGCCTGCCTCGGCGTTTCGCCCGGCTCGATCTTGCCGCCGGGAAATTCGAATTTGTGCGAAGTATACGGGTACTTCGTTTCGCCTTTTTCAAACGCGAGCACCTTCCCCTTCTCGACGAACAGCGCTCCCGCCACCTCTATATGCTTTTTCATATCTCCTCCGCGTATATCCCATTATATCATTGCGCGGATCAAATTGCAAGACAAAATGCCGCCGAATTACACAGGCGAAATAAGTCAAAATCGCTTGACAAGCGCTGCTGCGATAAGCTATAATGATTTAGCTTATGAAGAGAAAGTTATGCGTAATTTTCATACTTGCCGCAGCGCTCGCTTGCGCAGTGCTGTTCACCGCATGCGTCGATAACGTTGCTTACGCGAGCGATATGTACGGTACGTTCTGCCTTGCCGGTAATTACGGCGTTGCGGGATCGGCCGACGTTTCCGGCGAAAACGAAGAAAATACGCCCGATACGACGATAACCGATCTCACCCGCTACATCGTCCTGACCGAAAAGGACGGCGAGCCTTGGGCATACGTCAATACCTTCGGCGAAGCGGGAGAAGACAGTTACGACAGAACGGACGGTTATTACGCGCTTTACGATCTTCATATAGACAATAAGATCGACCTTAAAACGGATAACCGTTGGGGCGAAACGAAGTACACGATACAGATCGTGAGCGCCGATGTGATATCTCTGACGATAACTCCCGGGGATTATGACGAAAACGGCGAACTGACGGACGGACAAGCCGTCACGAGTTACTTCGTAAGGTACGACAAATAAAACGAGGTGTAGCGCAGTCCGGTAGCGCGCACGGTTAGGGACCGTGAGGTCGCAAGTTCAAGTCTTGTCACCTCGACCAATACAAAAGACCCGCAAATAAGCGGGTCTTTTGTATTGGTCTCGGCGCCAAGACAAAGCCAAAGAACTTCGCAATGATGCGCCTTTGATCCATGGCGCATTATTGCTCGTGATGTTCGCGCTCGCCTTCCGCGATCGCTCGATCACACCTCGACCATAAGAAAGACTCGCAAATAAGCGGGTCTTTTGTATTGGTCCCGGCGCCAAGACAAAGCCAAAGGACTTTGCCGGGAAATTCATTACCGCGGTGTTTGCCGCTCGTGATGTTCGCGCTCGCCTTCCGCGGACGCTCGCTCATCCGCCGGGCTGAGTCCGCTTACGGCGAACTTTCGTTTTTTCCGCGCAAGCGATCGAGACCGACGTCGACACATTGCCCGTCATATATCCATGCGGATTCCCGACCGTTTCCTTTTTCTTCGGTTTCGCGCGTTCAGTTCTTCCCTTTTTCCGAGCTGTAATCAAGGTATTCGAGCGCTTCCTCTTCGGCAGATATCCTGACCTCGCCGTTCCCGACAAGTACGACATACGGAAATCCGACCACGGGATCGCAGTCGTATTGCGGAACATAAACGTCATATCCGTTCCACGGTATGCCGCGCTCATAGCCATCGGCGCCAAGCGCCTCGACGGCGCGCTTTATCATTTCCTCAACTTTACCGTTCATTATTGCTCCTTTAAGCCGATTTTTTCGTACGATCCGCAGATCTTTCCATACATGAAAATGTTGCTATTTATTATAACACACGCAAGCGGATAATGTCAATACCGGGTGCGGATCCCGCTTTACCGTCGGGCAAAAGATCGGATCGTAAAAAAGGCACATACCGGCGCCGCCGAAAAGACCTGCCGCGGGCAGGTCTTTCATTCCGTTATTTCCGATACTCTTATTTTAAATGTATCAGGCTGTCGAATACGCGGGTGCCGTCCGGCTTGTCGCAGTAGACGTACCAGCCGCCGTCCTCGGAGGCACGGCGGTAGACGCGCAGTTCTTCGCCCTCGTAGCACTGAGCTTTGAACGCTATCTCATAGCGCGTCATATCGGCAGACAGCTCTGCGGACGAGAACGCATCCAACCCCAGCGTTATATACGCGACATTGTTGAAATGTCCGTTCAGATCGAGATCGCTGACGCGCGCAACGTGCGAAAACACATAATCGCTTTCGTCGGTAGCGAAACGCATGGGCGTATAATCCGTCATCACGGCGCGAGTACCGTGCGGGATATCCGACGAATACCCCACCTGCGAAGGACGCTTGGGCCGACCCGTAGCCCTGTCGAGCACGCACCACTCGGAACCGAGGAGCGCAAACGGCACGCCGTCGCCGCGGCGGAAGACCGCTTCCCTCTCCATGCGGACGATACCCGGCTGTAACGGATATGTCTCCGCGCTTATCGTGTCCTTCCATCTCGGCATGGAACCCGAAAAAACGATGCGCACGCGCGTGACTATCCACATCGCGTTATACTTCCCGCCTATGGCGTCCGCGTCCACGCCGTATAACGTGGACTGCTTGCCCGCGATATCGTGGAAATCGTTCATCAGATGGCGGAGATCGTAACGCTCTTTGAAGTCCACGCGGTCGCTGCTTACTTCAAATGTCTTTGAAAGCGTAGTTTCAAGAAAATCGTTCATATCACGAAGCATCGGCGCGGTTAAATAACGCCCGTAAGTTCCATAACGTAAAGCGCGACGAATGCAAGCGTAAATACTCCGCTCACGATCGTCATCACGAGGTGCGAGACCCGTCTGCCGAGCTTATACCAATATGCGAATTGTACGGCTGCCAGACATGCCCACACGACGGCTACCTTATCGAATACGGTGCCGCCGAGGAATACCGCGATCAGGAGCAGAACAATGGGGATGAGCAAAGCCGCTATCGATACGATGAGCACGGCACGGCTTCTGAGAAACTCGGCGAACAGATCGCGCTTTTTGCCGGGATCATCCTTCCCGTTATCCGTCTCGGGATCTTCCTCGCCGCCGGGAGCGGCGTCGGGGACAAGTCCGGAACGGTCTGCTTCCCTGTCCTTTTCGTTATTGCCGTTCAAAATTTTCCTCCTTTCCGTCGTCGCCGGCGGACAGCGATATCACGGCAAACGCAGCCGCGCCGAGCAGCGCAGACAAAGGCAGACATCCCGCCGATTCCGCTATGGAAAAATCCCCGGTGAAATAAGGGATGAACGCGGCGATCACGGACAGAACGCACATCGCGCCCGTCACTATGGCGGATTTGAGCGGTATCACGGTACGGACGGACGTCAGTATTATCGCAAGCAGAGCGACGAGCGAAAATACGAAGAGCAGCACCTCTATGCTCATATGCGCGCTGCCTCGCACGAGCAACGCGAACAGCATATTGAGCAGATATCCGACGGAAGTCACTCCGACAGAAAGCGACAGGGGCAGCGAACCCATCCTCCCTGTCCGCGCGACGAGCAGTATCGCGGAAGTTCCGAGCGCGCCGACCGCGGTCACGACTCCGGACGCAATGAACAGCGCTCCGTATCCCGCAGTGTCATATTCGAACGCGCCCGTGAGCGCGAAAGAACGGAACACGATATCCGCCGCGCTCGCCGCTACCGCAACAGCGACGGACACGATGCAAGAAAAGCTCTCCTGCCTGACCCGTCTTCCTCCGAGAAAGAATTTTAACATGCTTTCGGTGATAGTCATGCGGTAATTATATCACGTCCTTAACCGAAAGTCCACCGTTTGCCGTTCGGGCGCACATAAAAAAGCCTCTTTACGAGGCTCTTTTCGCGCATACCGCGCGCAGGAACGCGGCTATATCCGTATCGAAACACAATGAACGTCCGGATATCTCTTCAGGCGCATACGTCATGCCGAGATTCACGCATACATAACCCGTGTTTTCGTTTTCCGCAGTCATGCGCAGGAACGGGAATTTTATTATGTCCGGCGTGTTCATGCCTACTCCCAGCTCGAATAAAAGCACTCTGCACCGCCCGACGCGGGTACGCAGGAACTCAGTGTATCGTTCCGCCGCCCTGTGCCAGCCTTCATCCTCGACGAAGCTGTCGTCGGCGCGCAGGTTAGGGATCAACGGTTTCCCGCATACGGGGCAACGCGGCAGAAGCTCCGTGGGTACGCGCATATCCCGCTGCTCCTCCGCCATACGGCGTATCGCCTCTTCGTTGTCATACGTCACTTCGCGGCACGGCACGGAACACTGAAACAGTCCGTAATCTCCCTGTGTATAGAAAAGTCTGTCTTTATCGAAGCCCGCGCGCTGAAAACAATGATCGACGTTGGTAGTGATGACGAAATGATCCTTGTCCTTTACGAGAGAAAGGAGATCCGCATAGACTTCTTTTCTGCCGCCGTCATAGCGATTCACGGAAATATATCGCGACCAATAAGCCCAATACGTCTCCTCGTCCGGAAACGGATAAAAGCCTCCCGTATACATATCGTGAAAGCCGAATCTCTTCTCAAAGTCCGCAAAATGTCTGCGGAACCGTTCGCCCGAATACGTATATCCCGCAGCCGCCGAAAGTCCGGCGCCGGCTCCTATAATGACCGCGTCGGCGTCACGTAACCATTCGCGGAATTTATCTGTCTTCGGCGAGCAGTTTTTCATAAATGTCATGATCTTTCTCCTCGAAAACGTCAAATATCACCCGCAGCGGACTGCCCGTACCTGCAAGATACGAACGCACCGTATCCGTCGCGATCTCCGCCGCCCGCTCGTTGGGAAAGCGATACTCTCCCGTGGATATGCAGCAGAACGCCAGCGTCTTAAGTCCCATCTCGTCCGCTTTGCTCAAACAGGACAGATAGCAGTCCGCAAGATCGCGCTCGTTTTCCGCCGTTACCGCGCCGCGTACTATCGGTCCCACCGTGTGAAAGATGTATCCGCACGGCAGATTGTACGCACGCGTCACTCTCACCCTGCCGCTTAGTTCGGATCTTCCTCTCATCATTGCCGCGCAATCCAGCCTTACCTGTACGCCTGCGCGCGAATGGATGACGTTGTCCACGCAGCCGTGCAAAGGATAAAAACAGCCGAGGAGCGTGCAGTTACAGGCATTGACTATGGCGTCCGCCTCCAGCCTCGTGATATCGCCCCGCCAAAGCGCGACGTTGCCGTTTCGCACGAGATCGTCCGCGCTTACCGTACCGCGCGCCGCAGTACAGGCGGACAGATATTCGTCCTGAATCTTCAGAAACTTTTCGCTCACCGGAGCCGGAGGGCGAACATTGCACAGAGCGCGGAAACAGTTCGCTTTGTCGCCCGCCGGCAGCCAGGGCACGGGCTCGCCGCGCTCCGCGCACAATTCGCCGATAAGCTCATCCAACATCTTTTCCGCGTCCATGCAATGCGCCTCCTCTCATTTTATTTACGCTTCGACAACGCAGAAGCGCTCGCGTACGTGCTTTGCGTTCTCCGCCTCGTCTATCATCGCGACGGCGTAATCCGCATAACTTATCACGCTTTCGCCTCTCTCGTTCACGGTATACTCCTCTCCGCCCGCGATATATCTGCCCGTGCGCTCGCCGTCCGCGCGGAAATCGGCAGCCGGCGAAAGATATGTCCACTTAACGTCGTCGCGCTTGCGCAGCATATCCAGCGCCTCGCTCATGTTGCTTGCCAGCGGCTTGAACGCATCGGGGAACGTTTCGAGATCCTTTACCTGCACTTTATGATCCTTGTCCACATACACGCTGCCTGCTCCTCCGACCACGAGCAGACGCGCGTCCGTTCCGCCGAGCACGTCGCACAGATGCATGAGCGACGTCTTGTGCAGCGGAAGCGTCTCCGGCGTCCATGCGCCGAAAGCGTCTATGACGACGTCGAATCCCTTGAGATCGTCTTTGGTCAGATCGAAAAGATCTTTGATTTTCTTCTTAGCCCTCGCGTCCACCTCATCGCCCGGCTTGCGCACGAATCCCGTGACCTCATACCCGCGAGACAACGCTTCACCGACGAGAAGCCTTCCCTCCTTGCCTGCCGCACATACCACAGCCAGCTTTTTCATAATGCAGTCCTCCCGAAAAATATTTTGTTGTAACCTTTTTGATTACAACGAGAGTATAACATCCTTCAGTTGTAATGTCAAACGTTACAACGAAATTTTCAAAAAAATTTTTCCGGGTATCCGCGCCTGAAAACAGAGTCGCGGATAAAACGCCATGCAAAAAAAGACCCGCCGCTCACGAGGAGGACGGGTCTCTTTCAGGCGAGGTCGTCCATTTCGGACGCAAGCTCGCGAAGCGTTACTTTTTTAAGTTCGGCGTCGAACGCCGCGCGTGCGGCGGATAACCTGCCGTCGAGCACGGCATGTATGTTCCTGCCGACGGGACACGCGGGATTAGGCGCGTCATGGAAACGGAACATCTCGCCGTTTGCGCCGTCGACAGCTACGAGCACGTCGTATAACGTGGTCTTGCCGAAGTCGCATACGATGCTCGCGCCGCCGCTGCCAGCTTTTACGTCCACCATGCCGGCTGCCTTGAGGGACGACAGCGTTCTGCGGATTATGACCGGATTCACGCCGACGCTTGCCGCGATGAATTCGGACGTGACCTTTTCAGAGCTGCCGAAACGATATATGCACAGCAGAGTATGCACCGCTACAGTGAATCTCGATGTTATCTTCATCGACGCCTCCCTCGTTGTATTCCGCATGATTATACTATATTATTCTGAAACAGTCAAACCTTCGATCCCGAAAGGATATGAACACCGCCGCGAGCATATGAGACTTCGGCTCATTCCGACCGTACCGTTCGGTGCGCGTCATATGATCTGCGAGCGAAAGCAAGGGCAGCCTGCTTTCCGTCTCAATGCCCGAAAAGGAAAGACTTATACTCGTGCCGTGCAAAGCGCGGAACATATTATACTTTACTTACCTGCTATCTCCTCGTCGGTGGGGATATAATCCGTCATCCTGCCGTTGAGATATTCGTCGTATGCCTTCATATCGAAATAGCCCGTGCCGGTAAGACCGAAAACGATGACTTTCTTTTCGCCAGTGCGCTTGCATTCGAGGGCGGCGTCGATGGCTCCCCTTATCGCATGAGCGGATTCGGGAGCGGGCAGCGTACCTTCGATACGCGCGAACTGAACTGCCGTTTCAAATACCTGCGTCTGGGTGTAGGATATCGCGCGCATGTACTTATCGTGATAGAGCTGCGAGAGCACGGGGCTCATGCCGTGATAGCGCAGACCGCCCGCATGATTGGGCGAAGGCATGAAACCGCAGCCGAGCGTGTACATTTTCGCGAGCGGCGTCGTCCTGGCACTGTCACAGAAGTCGTAGACGTATTTTCCGCGCGTGAGCGAAGGACAACTGGCAGGTTCCACGCCGATAAAATCGATCTCATTTTTCCCCTGCAGTTTATCGCCCATAAACGGCGCGACCAGTCCGCCGAAGTTAGAGCCGCCTCCGATGCAGCCGATGACCGTGTCG
>USNB01000033.1 GCA_900555875.1 uncultured Eubacteriales bacterium | reverse complement strand
CTCCCTTGTGCCAGACCGCCGGGTATTCGCGGGTGACGACCGTCTTAGGCTGCGTGCCGAACTCGAAATGCTTATGCTCGATAACGCGCGTATACGGAACTTCGTATTCGGTATAATTGACCACCGCGTTGCCCTGATGATTTTCGCAGTCGAGCGTCTCCGTCTCGAAACGCAGGCTGCGGTACTCCAGCTCGCCGAAACGATAGCCGAAATACTCGTCTATCATACCCGTGAAAAGCGTTTTTTCCGCAAGCGAATCGAACGCTTCCTTGTCCGAGAAATAATCCGTACCGAGACGGACTTCCGTGCCCTCAAGGATATTTCCGACCATACGGGTATAACCGCCGATCGGTATGCCCTGGTACCTGTCGTTGAAATAATTGTTGTCGTAAATGAAACGCACAGGCAGCCGCTTTATGATGAACGCGGGCAGCTCGGTCGCACGGCGTCCCCACTGCTTTTCCGTGTATCCCTTGACGAGCTTCTCATAGATATCGCGCCCGACCAGCGAAAGCGCCTGCTCCTCGAGATTCTTCGGCTCTTTCACTCCGGCTTCGGCGCGCTGACGTTCAATGATCTCCTTCGCCTCCGCAGGAGTACGTATGCCCCACATTTTTGAAAACGTATTCATATTAAAGGGCATGTTGTATAACTCGTCCTTATAACGCGCTATCGGACAGTTGACGTAATTATTGAATTCCGCGAAACGGTTCACGTATTCCCACACCGTCTTATCCGACGTGTGGAATATATGAGCGCCGTACACGTGCACGTTGATGCCTTCCGTCTCTTTCGTATAAATATTCCCCGCGATATGATCGCGCTTATCGATCACGAGGACGCGTTTGCCCGCATCGGCCGCACGCCTTGCGAACACGGCGCCGAACAGTCCCGCGCCGACTATGAGATAATCGTACTGTTTCATATGTGCTCCCTCCCGGGTCTTATTATATCCAATTATACCTTATCCTCTTTACAAACGCAAGCAAAAGCGGTACAATAACGATATGCGACGTTTACTCGGAAAACGCAGCCCCGCTGCGGACATATCCATGCTTGCCGGCTTCTCGGTACTGACAGGCGCCGCCACGGGCGCGACAGTCACCGTATACAACCTGCTCGTCGGGATCGGAGAAGAACTCTCGGTAAAGCTGTACGGGGAGATATTCGCACGTCCGTACTTTATCCCGCTGCTGCTTGCCGCACTGCTGCTTGCGTCGATAGTCGTCGGGACCGTCGTGCGTTTCGTCCCCATGGCGCGCGGGAGCGGCGTTCCGCAGGCAGAGGGAGCGGCTCGCGGCATGTTCCGTCTCAGATGGTTCTCCACGCTCTGCACGACGTTCGCCGCTTCGCTTGCAGCGATATTCCTCGGCATGAGCGCGGGCGCCGAGGGACCGAGCGTGCTCATAGGCGGATGCCTCGGCGAAGGTGCGGGAAGGATAAGCAAACGGGAAAGACGGGACGAAGCGATGCTGGTCGCCGCGGGCGCGAGCGCGGGACTTGCCGCGGCGTTCAACGCGCCGCTCACCGGAATATTGTTTTCCGTCGAAGAAGCGAACAGAAAATGCACGCCCGCAGTCGTGATCAGCGCCGTCTGCTCGGTAGTGACCGCGCTCGCCGTGCGCGGCGGTCTGCGCATGCTCGCACGTCTGTGCGATCCGTCCGTCGTGCCGTTCGCGCCGACGTTTTCGGCTTATGACCTGACCGCGCTCCGCTCGTTTCCGGAAGTCATGGCGGCGCTCGGGATATCCGTCGTCGCGGGCGGCGTGACCGCTCTTGCGGGAGTGGCGTTCTATCATGCCGTACTCGGGATGAAACATATATTCGCCGGGATAACGCCGGCGGGCGGAGCGATGCGGATGGCTGTGCCCTTCCTGCTCGCCGGAGCGTTCGGCATGATCTCCCCCTTCGCGATGAACGGCGGACACGCCCTCATCGAAGCGCTCGGCACTCACGGCGGCGAGACCGGCATGAGCGTCGCGCTGCGCGTCGGCTCTCCTGTCGTCCTCGCCACGGCAGTCATACTCATAATGAAATTCGTCGCGACCGCCTGCAACATGGGCGCGGGCGTGCCGTGCGGCGCATTCGTTCCCATGCTGGCAACGGGCGCGTGCATAGGCGCGCTGTTTTCTTCCGCACTTACCGCGACCGGCATGTCCGCAGCCTATTCGGATATCGCGGTCATGGTATGCGTGTCGGCGTTCTTCTCCGCTGTGGTCAAAGCGCCGATAACCTCTGCCGTCATGGTGTTCGAGCTGACGGGCAGCTATAATATAGCGCTCCTCATCCCCGTAGCGGCTGCGTCTGCCGTCGCCTATCTCGTCTCATCCGCTCTGCGTACGCATTCGGTATACGACGCCCTGCTCGTAAGTTTCGTATTCGCCGACGCGCGGCGCAAAAAGACCATCGTCCCGGGATGAGACAAGCCGCAAAAGCAAGATCATATGATACGAAAGCGGAGCAGACCGTCCGGTCTGCTCCGCAGCTTTTACGTATACGGATACCGCCCGCGGTCAGGTCCACGTAACGGTGGTGAACGACGACGTATGATCCTTCTTCTTGGTGACTATACGGTTGACGAGAACTATCACGGGCAGTGATAGCGCGGCGAGGAGTACCACGGACGCAAGCACTATATATATGCGCTGCCATACGGGCATCATATATTCCACGCGCGTTTCTGCCGTTATACCGTTCATGGAGTTGGAAGATACGACGGCGTATATCACATTGGACGTTGCCCGAGTGAGCGCTTCGGATACGTCGGCGCTGTTAAGCTGCGCGGCGGAAAGCATGTACGACGTATATACGTTGTTGAACCACATATCCGTACCCGCTACCAGCCCCGAAGCGACGTCCATATACGCGTCGTTACCTTCGGACGCCGTCAGCGTCATACCCTCGAATCCCCATTCTCCGCGGAGCACGTCCGTCATCAGCCCCTTATGCGCGCCCACCCATACGGGGCCTATGCGCGATGCGGACTGTATGACCGCCGTGGCTCCACCGCCTTTGACGACGATCTCGAAGGGACGGAGATATATCTGTCTGAACGTCTGCTCGCTGCCGTAAACGGACAGTCCCACCGTTTCGTCCTCCTGCATCGCGAGAGCGAAATCGCCGATGAAAGCAAAGCACATCTTCGTCCTTATCCCGTGCACCTGAGCCGAACCCATCTCTCCGATAACGAGCGGATCCTCGCCGAACGACTTGTAATTTCCGCCGCCGAAAGGATTTCTGCGGACGTTCAGGCAGGGCGCGAATATCCCGCTCACCTCGGAAGCGAGCGCGTCCTCGGAAAAGCACTCGCCGACCGAATACGCGAGTTCGGTATTCCACGTTGCCGCTATCACCGCAGGAGTGGGATAAGACGTGACGGGCGAATAAACGTTTATGGCGGTGCTTACCCCCGTCAGCCCTTCACGGCAGCGGGTCTCGGGCACGACCGGTCCGCCGAGAGCGCTTATCGTATTGCCGCCCATGCGGACGAAATCCGCTTTTTCCGTGCGCGAGAGCATGTTCGCGAGCTGTATGAACCGCTCGTCGCCGTACTCCGCCGCTATAAGATCGAACGCGGTCAGATCGTCGGCGCTCGAGGGCGAATCGGATACGGTGCCGCCGGCAAGATATTCGGTGCTCGGTTGCATGGCGCTCCCGACGTCGTCTCCCGCCGACCACCTCCCGTTTTCATAGGTCTCGGACGGGAAAGTCCCTTCCCAATCGCTGCGCGTGAGATATCTGAATTCCCCGTCGTAAGTGCGGATGTCCGCTTCGGCGAACCTGCCGGACGGCTCCGTCAGCGAAGACTCCGAACGCGCTACGAACCCGTCGGCAGACGATACGTCCGTTTCGGCGGATGACTCGCCGTCTGCAGGCGCTTCGGGGATATCCTCGGCAACGGTCAGAGAATACACGGCTGAAGCGTCGGCGTTCGCATAGCCCGCGCTCACGCGGGTCTCGTCCACTTCAGCCAGACCGTTTTCCGCTTTATAACGCAGAAAATTCTCCGCCGCGGCGTGCGCGTCGGCAGCCGCCGTGAACAGATATTCTCCGCCTTCCGTTATATATGCTCCCGCGCCGTCCGCCGCCGTGGGATCGTATACTTCAAGACTTGACTTCGGTACGGATATCGTAACGGGCTGCGTATAGTTCTCGTCCGCGCTCGCCGGCATGAGAGTATCCGTTTTGGTAAACCCCACGAGTTCGACGGCCGGACGCTCTATCCCGGCAGACTCGTCATATGCCGTATAGTCTTTCTGCATATATATCTGAACGACTTCTTTGCCCGCCACGTCGCCCGTATTGGTGACCAGGAGCGTGACGTCATAGTTCCCCGTCTCGGGATTCTCGCTCACCGATATGGGAGAATAGTCGAACGTCGTATAAGACAGTCCGTAGCCGAACGGATACTGCACCGTCTCGTCATAGACATACTCGCCTGCATTGCCGCTTTTCGTCGCATAATCCTCGTACCTGGTCTCGTAATAACGATAACCGACGTATATGCCCTCGGACAGCACGGTGTAATGGTCGGAGTTCGCTGCGGGACTGCCGCTCTGCCATACGTAATCGGACGCTCCGAAATCCGCGCACGACGGCGCGGACGTATGGTCGTATGCCCATGTCTCGGTCAGTCTTCCCGACGGCGAGATATATCCGTTGAGAACGTAGCCTATGGCGCGGGCGCCCGTGGAACCGGGATTGCCTACCCAAAGCACGGAATCGACCGCGTAATCCGGATCTTCTATGCAGCCGAGCATAACGGGATCGGCGGAGTTTATCAGAAGCACGACGTTATCGAAATACTCGCACGCAAGCGCTATCATGCTCAGCTCTTCCGCACTCGGCTCGCGGTAGTATTTGCCCGACGAATTGCGCGAACGCGGAAGATCGTACCCGTCCGTACCGCTTCTGCCGATGACGACGACTGCGGCGTCGCTGTATGAAAGAAAGCTGCTTATCTCCGTTCCGGTATACTCGCTCCGCGGTACTTCGTTTATCTTAAGGTCGTCCGGGCGCACGTATGACGACGAGGAGGGTATGCTGCGGCGGTAACGGCTGCCCGCTCCGCTCTCATAAAATTCGCGCATTACGGGATTTACGGCAAAACCCGATTCCTCGAGCGCGCGATACAGCGTGACGGGATCGTCCACCGCCGTGCTGTCGGTCTCCGTTCCGCCATAGAGAAGATCTACGGAACCCTGACCGAATACCGTTATCCTCGATTCTTTGGCAAGCGGCAACGACGGATGCGCGCCCGACCTGTCCGTCGCCGTGCCGTTTTCGAGAAGGACGATGCCTTCCGCCTCAACGTCGCGGCATACGGCTTCGTCGTGTATCTTCACTTTTGCGGGAGTGGAGAACGAACTTGTATATATCGGCTCGCCCGCATTCACTATAACGGACGTCTGCTGATTGAAATAATCGGAAATGCGCTGGGAAAACAGCGTGGTGAGAACGGTCGCGACCGCTATACATATGACGACCGCCGCGCTTATCGAACATAATATTATGTTTTTTCTGACGGAAAACCTTCGCATCCGCTCTTCCTCCCGTTCCGCTTAAGGATACCACAAACCGCACTCGCTGTCAAGACATTGTAAAGCAAGCCGCAACCGTACTCACCCGTTCTAATGCGAATTTAATGGAAAAACTGCCGCGTATGTTTACACAAACTTAAAAATATATGTTATAATTGAAATATGTTCAAGATACTTATAGTGGAAGACAATGAAAATCTGCAAAAACTGTATTCCGCGATACTGAAGAGCAACGGATATACGACGCTGTCGGCGATGAACGGTGCGGAGGCGCTCAAGATCCTCGAAAAGGAGCACGTCGACCTTATGATCCTGGACATAATGATGCCCGTAATGGACGGCTATGAACTGACAGACGTACTTCGCCAGGGCGGAAGCGAACTGCCCATACTCATGATCACGGCAAAGAGCGCGCGCGAGGACAAGCGCGCCGGCTTTCTCGTGGGCATCGACGACTATATGACCAAACCCGTAGACGAGGAGGAAATGCTGCTGCGCATCAAAGCGCTGCTGCGCCGGAGCAAGATAGTATCCGAGCGCAAGCTCGAGATCGGTTCGACGGTACTGCACTACGACAGCCTGTCGGTGGATACTCCGGACGGCTCGTTCACCCTGCCGAAGAAGGAATTTTATCTGCTGTATAAGCTGCTGTCATATCCCGGACAGATATTCACCAAGTACCAGCTCCTCGACGAGATATGGGGATTTGAGAACAAATCGGACAATACTCTCAACGTACACATAAACAGGCTGCGCAACCGGTTTGAAAACAATGAGGATTTCGAGATCGTGACGGTGCGCGGCATAGGTTTCAAGGCGGTCAGGAAACGGCATGAACATGAAAAAGAATAAGAAAAACACGTCCCGCGCAAAGACCCGTCCCATCGGACTGCGCGGGAAATTCTACTCTCTCACCTTCCGCATAGTCTCGTATATGTTCGTGCTCATGCTCGTGACGCTCACGGTGGCGCTCACCCTCATGAGCATATTCATGGGCATAACCTCGGGCGAGAACCGGATCATCAGCCCCGTGCTGCTCGTGATAATACTCGTCATCGTCAGCGCGCTCATAGGCTGTCTGCTGTCCGTCGCGCTGTATTCGCTGTCATTCCGCGAATTAAATACCTTCCAATCGGCGATGAAACGGGTCGCGGGCGGCGACTTCAGCGTCACCCTGCCCGACTCGGACGAAGGCTATATGCACGACCTTAACGCGGGATTCAATGCGATGGTACGCTCGCTCAAATCCATAGAAACGCTGAAAGAGACGTTCATATCCGACTTTTCGCATGAATTCAAGACCCCTATAGCATCCATCTACGGTTTCGCGAAACTTCTCAGGAAAGGCGGGCTGACGGACGCCGAACGCATGGAATATATCGACATCATCATATCCGAATCCAACCGTCTCACCCATCTCGCTCAGAACACGCTCGCTCTCACGAGGCTGGACAATCAGGAAACGGTGTATGAAAAAAAGCCGTACAGCCTCGACGAACAGCTGCGCAAATGCGCTCTCATGTTCCAGGGCGAAATGGACGCGAAAAGCATAGACCTGTCGCTGTCCGGCGAGGACGTGATATATTACGGCAACGAGGAACTCATGCAGCAGCTGTGGATAAATCTTATCAGCAATGCCGTCAAATTCACGCCATCCCGCGGCAATATAGAAATAACCGTATCCGCGGCGGAGGACTCGGTCTCGGTCAAAGTCCGCGACAGCGGCATCGGAATGGACGAAGAGACGAAAAAACATATCTTCGATAAATTCTGGCAGGGCGATACGTCCCGCTCTGTCGCCGGGAACGGACTCGGTCTGAGCATAGCGAAACGCATAGTGCAGATCGCCGGAGGCGATATCCGCGTAGAAAGCGCTCCGGACGCCGGATCGGAATTCATAGTGACGCTGTCCAACAAACTGCCCGACGCGCTGCCCGACGCACAGTGACAGGGCGCGTTCCGCGCAAAGACATATATCCGCAGCCCGGATACGAAAAGCCCTTTCTTCCTGTCGAAGAAAGGGCTTTTTCCGCCGGCGAGCCGTTCGCCGGCGCACGTATTTACATTTTTACACTATCGCATACGACAGTCAATTCGCTATCGCCGCTTTCATCCGCCGCACATACGACGCGACGGTGACTTCCGCCTCCGAACGGTATCCGGCTATGACGCGGACGATCGCGCTGCCCACGATCACGCCGTCGCATAACGACGCGATATACGCCGCCTGTTCGGGTTCCGAAATGCCGAAGCCCACCGCGGCGGGAAGATCGGTATACTTCTTCACCTCGGCTATGAGAGAACGGATATCCGTCGTGATGTCGTCGCGCACTCCCGTAACGCCCATGGAAGAAACGACATATATAAATCCTTCGGCGTCCGATACGATCTCCGGTATGCGGTCGCCCGAAGTGGGCGCCACCATGGAAATGACCTCCACTCCGTGACGCGACGCATAGTCAGCCACTTCCGCTTTTTCCTCGTGCGGAAGATCGGGAGATATGAACCCGTCCACGCCCAGCTCTTCGCAACGCGAGAAGAACGCCTCATAGCCGTAAAAGAATACGGGATTTATATACGTCATGAGGACAAGGGGCACGTCGCTCTCTTCGCGGACGCGCCGTACGATGTCGAATACGCCATCTATGGTCATTCCGCCTTCGAGCGCGCGCAGGCTCGCCTCCTGTATGACCGGACCCTCCGCCGTCGGATCGGAAAACGGTATGCCTATTTCTATGATATCCGCGCCCGCTCTCGCCATCGCAAGGATATATCTCACGGTGCTGTCCGCGTCGGGATCGCCCGCAGTGAGGAACGGTATGAACGCTTTGCCTTTTTTGAACGCTTCCGTTATCTTACTCATGGATGTCCACCCCCTTATAGCGCGCTATCGCGGCGACGTCTTTGTCTCCCCTGCCCGACAGACAGACCACTATGCTCTCGTCTCGCCCGAGCTTCGGCGCGAGTTTCATCGCTTCCGCGACCGCATGCGCGCTCTCTATCGCGCAGATGATGCCCTCCGTGCGCGCAAGATATTCGAACGCCCCTACCGCTTCGTCGTCGGTGACGGGAACGTATTCCGCACGGCCGACGGAGCGCAGATATGCGTGCTCGGGACCGATGCCGGGATAATCCAGACCGGCGGATATGGAATATACGGGCGCGATCTGTCCGTGCTCGTCCTGGCAGAAATAGGATTTCATGCCGTGGAATATCCCGAGTTTGCCCTTTGCCATGGTCGCGGCGTGATACGGCGTGTCAACGCCCTTCCCCGCAGCCTCGCAGCCTATCAGGCGGACGCCTTCGTCAGGCACGAACGCATGGAACATGCCTATAGAATTACTGCCGCCGCCCACGCACGCGAGCACGGCGGAAGGAAGTTTTCCCTCGCGCTTAAGGATCTGCTCGCGCGTTTCTCTGCCGATCACGCTCTGAAAATCGCGGACGATCGTCGGGAACGGATGCGGTCCCATTACCGATCCGAGCACATAATGCGTGTCTCTCACTCGGCGGCTCCACTCGCGCATGGTCTCGTTCACAGCGTCCTTCAGCGTGCGCGTGCCGCTCGTAACGGCATGGACTTTCGCGCCCAGCAGCTCCATGCGATAAACGTTGAGAGCCTGGCGCTCGGTATCCACTTCGCCCATGAACACTTCGCACTCCATCCCGAGAAGCGCCGCAGCCGTAGCCGTGGCTACCCCGTGCTGACCCGCGCCCGTCTCAGCAATGACGCGCGTCTTGCCCATACGCTTTGCGAGCAGCGCTTGCCCCAACGCGTTATTGAGCTTGTGCGAACCGGTATGATTGAGATCCTCGCGCTTCAGATACACCTTGGCGCCGCCGAGATCGTCCGTCATACGGCCGGCATAATAAAGCAGCGACGGCCTTCCCGTATACTGTTCCGACAAAAACTCAAGCTCGGCGAGGAACTTTTCGTCTTTCATCGCCTCCTCGTAACTCTTTTCCAATCCGATCAGTTCGTTCATCAGCGTTTCGGTGATATACTGCCCGCCGAACTCGCCGAACCTTCCTTTACGCATTTCTTACCCTCCGAACGATCTCGAGCATGAGACCGCCATCCTTTATTCCGTTTGTTTCCACGCCGCTGCTGACGTCCACAGCATACGGCGAATAAGTCTCTATCGTCTCCGCTACATTATCCGGCGTTATCCCGCCGGCGACGAACAACGGTTTGACTGTCTTTATATGCATTTTCCCGAAACGCTTTCCCGTGCCGCCGCTCCCGCTGTCCGCGAGTATGCAGCTTACGTCGGACGCGTCCCATAAAGCAAGCGAACGCTCCGCGTCCGGTTCGGTCACGGATACCGCCTTTATTACGGGCAGCCCCGTGCGCTCTCCTATCCGCGACGCGAATTCCCTGCTCTCGCCGCCGTGGAGCTGGATGATGTCTATCGTTCCTGCGCGTGCGACCGCGGCTATCTCATCCTCCTCCGCATCCGAGAACACCCCTACGGAAAGTATGCCGTCGGCAAGAAGAATTCTGAGAGCGGCAGCGCGTTCGGGCGCGATATATCTTCTGCTGCGTCTCGCGAACATGAACCCGATATAGTCCGGCATGGCGGCGTTCGCCGCCGCGATATCCTCGGGG
>USNB01000032.1 GCA_900555875.1 uncultured Eubacteriales bacterium | reverse complement strand
CGCGGTGGAAAAATTCCTCGCGGACGGCTGGCGCACGCCCGACCTCGGAGAAGGCAGACGCACGGGCTGCGCGGAAGCCGGCAGACTGATCGCAGAGCGCGTACGCGCCTGAAACGCCGCGGACATGGACGACGAAGAAAGACTCGCCGGCAATCTCATACGGTTGCGCAAAGAAGCGGGACTGACACAAGCCGAACTTGCCGAAAAACTCGGTTATTCAAACAAATCCGTATCCAAATGGGAACGGGGCGACGGCTGTCCGGACGTTTTCACGCTGATGAAGATCGCGGACATTTACGGAGTCACCGTGGACGAGATGCTGAGAGGAGTGACGGCGACCCGCAGTAAAGCGGAGTTCGACCCCTCGCGCGACGTGCCGCAGTACGGATTCAAACGCGCGCTGCTCCTGGTATCGTGCTCCGCACTGCTGTGCATGACGCTCATTGCGTTCTTTCTTCTCACGTTCCTCATCGGGAAAGGCAGGGACGACGCCGGTAACGTGCTCGTCGCCGCTTTTTCGGAAACGGGATATAATTACTGGGTACTGTTCGTTTACAATCTGCCGCTCGACGCCGTAGCGTGTTACGTATTTCTCATAGCTGTCCACCGCCGGTCGTCGTTCATCGTGATGTCCACGATATGGTGGGGACTGCTGGCATCCATACATCTGTCCGTCATGCAGATGCAGCCGCTTACGGCGCTCATATACGCAGCCGGCGCGCCGCTGCAGATACTCATTGTTTATTTCAACAAATACCTCAATATCGGCATACGTTCAAAGGAGCCGCCCGAAAAGCGCGCGAAGGACGTAAAGGAGAGCGAACGATGACGGGAATAACCGTAAGAGAAATAGAAGAAAGAGACCGCGGGGAGTATCTGAAAATGTCGGAGGAATTTTATGATTCCCCCGCCGTACTTCACTCCATCCCACGCGCGCATATGGAGAAAACGTTCGCCGAACTCATGGACGGACAGAGCTGCGCCCGCGCCCTCATCGCCGAAAAGGACGGGGCTTATGCGGGATATATCCTGTTGGCGCTCACATGGTCGCAGGAAGCCGGCGGAAAAGTCGTGTGGATAGACGAGGTATACGTAAGACCGTCCGCAAGAGGCTGCGGAGCCGGCACGGCGCTTTTGAGAGAAGCTGTCTCCCGCTTTCCCGCCGCGCGCTACCGTCTCGAGATCGAACCGGACAATGTCAGAGCAAAAAAACTGTACGAGCAGCTGGGATACAAGGAACTCGGCTACGTACAGATGTACTCGGACAACGGAAACGCATAGAATATAACTATTATATGAGAGGATTCAAAGTACGAAAAGAGGATCGAGGGTTCAATAAGTTCCTGACAAAAGCCGTGAGGATATTCAAACGTCCCGCCGATATAGTGAACACGGAAGATGCTCCGCTCGAACATAAGGCGATATTCGCTTCCAATCACTGCGGCGCGAAAGGTCCGTTCAATCTGACGACGGCTTTCCGCAAGATCGACCACAATATAATGACATGGAGTTCGTGGGAAACGGGCGGCAACTTCCGTGAAAGATGGAACTATTTTTACCGCATCTTCTACCGCAAAAAGCTGCACTACTCCCGCCCGCGCGCATGGATAAGCGCCACGCTGTTCGCGCCCATATACCCCGTCGTGTTCCGCTATGCGGGGTTGATACCCGTATATCGCGGGACGAAGATCAAAACGACTTACGAATACACGATGCAGGCGCTGGATGAGGATGTGTCCGTCATCATATTCCCAGAGAACTCTGAAAACGGATACGATGAGCTGCCCGCGGAGTTCCGGCGCGGCTTTTTGCTCGCCGCACGACTGTACTTAAAGACGCGCGGCACGGATATCCCGATCTATCCCGTCTACTACTGCCCCGGCAGGAAAAAGGCTTACATAGGCGAACCGCTTTATTACGGCGAATTGTCCGACTGCATGACCGAAAACGAGATGTGCGAAGAATTCGTCCGCCGCATACACGCGCTCGCGGAAAGATACGGCAATGGCATGAACGAGGCGCCCGTCGCCGAAAGCGAGCCGGACGGCGCATACGGCGCCGGAACGGTGACGGAAGGCACGGAGAGCCTGTGAAGCCCGATCGGGCGCCGCACGTAAAACAAGATAAAATAAACAATGACCCGCGAAAGGCAAAAGGCTTTCGCGGGCGTTTCATTATCGTTTCGTTTTTCGCACCGCGCGCCGTGTCGCGCGCGGGCAAGAAGCGCGGTCGCAGCCGACGGCAGCGGCGCAAAGACTATTCCTGCGACAGTATGTCTTCGTCGGATGACAGCGTGAGTTTGCCTCTCGGACGCTTGTGATGGTTGATGAGCACGCCGTTTATAACCAGCTCGAAGACATATCCCAGCCGTGCCGCCGCCTTTTCGCACATCACCATGCGCGCGAGATATATCTGAAGATATTCCATGGGCGCGGACGTCGAATCCATTATGATGACGAGGCGTATCACCTTTTTGCCGCGATCCACGACGAGATAGTTCTTCTTTATCGACATATTCACGCGGTCGTGGATATCGAACTCGTCGTAAGTCTTTTTGTTTATGCGCGAGCGGTGCGCGTCCGACTTATCGGCAAGTATGAGCGCTGCGGACAGCGGATCGCCCGCGACCCCCGTCTCCTCCTCGTGGTTGGAGATCGCGTTGGAGATATGCGCGGCTTCGGATGGATCCATACCGAGGCGCACGAGCATACCGTAAGCGAGAGCGCCGCCCGTCAGCCCGTGATAGGCGCGGGAGAGCGAATTGCCCACGTCGTGCAGCCAGCCCGCGATCTCGCCCAGCTCGATCGTGCGCTCGTCCGCGCCCGTCTCGCGCAGGATGTTCGCCGTCGTTTTGGAGACGTACCCGACGTGCCTGAGTCCGTGCTCGGTATATCCGAGCGTCTCGAGATATCTGCTCTGCATATCGATGAGCGCCCCGGCTTCGTCGCTCGCCTTTATATCGTCAATGGTTATACGCGCGTATCCGCTCATTCATTTTCCCCCTTTGATCAAAGCGTAAGTCGCGTCTCCCGTCCAATCGCGTTCGACGTCCATTTCTCCGCCTATCATCTCCACCGCGCTGCGTATATCCGTATAAGTCGCGTAGTCGCAGGTACGAGCCAGCTTCTTTAACGCAGGCACGGCACGGAAATCCCCGTAAGACGCTATGAGCTGAAGCGCACGCGGCAGAGTCTGCGGATCATCCGTAAGACGCAGAAGAAAATCGCACACTCCGTCGTTCGTCACGCCGGAAGAAACGAGCAGCTCCCCCGCTATCAGCGCGGCGTCGCCCGAAAGGTGCTCCGTCCCGGGCATGACGGCGTCATAGACCGCGCTCCCGCACTGAGACAGCACTTCTATGATACGCTCGCGCAGCGCCTCCGGCGCGTCTCCGTCGAATGCAAGATCGACGAACGTTTCGACGGGGACATTATCCATGCGCCAAAGCAATTCCGCCGCCGCTATGCGGATATCCTCCCTTTCGTCGCCCGTCACGAGCGCGCACAGCGGACGGACGGCTTCGGGAAGTTCCGCCAGACGTTCGGCGATGAGCGCGAGAGGATCTCCCCCTTCCTTGATATCGGTGACCAGCATCTCGGTAAGAACGTCGGCGTCCGTCAGCGTCGCGAAGTATGCGCGAGGGGTCATGCCGCCGTATTCGGAGCATGGCGTCTCCTCCCACTCGGCGGAACACCCGGCTATAAAATTCTCAAGATCTTCCCCTTTGAGCATGCCCGACTTTGCGATACGGGCGCGAAAATATTCCCGAAACAACGTTTTAGGCGTTTTCATCATTCCTCCTCCCCGATATCGAGCCTGACCGAATTCTTTACCGCGGCGACCATCTCGCTCACAGCTTTCTCATCCGAACCCGCATACAGCGCGGAACGCTCCAGCCCCACGCACTGCAGATCGGGATTGCACAGCGCGATGAGCGCCGCGGCTCCGTCGCGGTCGAAACGCACGTTTCCCGAATATCCGGCAAGAACGGCGACGACTTCCGGAAATATCCGCTCCAGGCGGCACGGCATCCTGCAATATACTATATACGTGGCGTATGCTCGGAAATATGCCCTCAGCATGCTGCCGCCGCCCGCAAGCTCAATGTTGCGATCGGACGGAGACGCCGTCCGGTAACCGAACGAATAAAGAGGTATGTCGCGATCGCCGGATATCAGCTTACCGTATATTATTTCCCTTTTAAGCGCGGGCGATCCCTCTATATTGAGCAGATAATCGGAGAAAGCGCGTCTGCCGTGTTCGGTATCGGAAGCTATCTCCGCAACATGCATCGCGGCTGCGGTATTGCCGCACGAGAGCAGATAACGCACGGCGGCGTCCGTTTTACCGGGATCGGGATCCTGTTCGTCGCTCACGGCATACTTCACCACGCGCGAGTGCAGTTTTTTCGCTTCACGATCGGGCAGCGCATAATCGTATTCCACCCTGCCCGATTTGAGTTTGTTCAGTCTGTCGAGAAGATATCCCGCCGTCATGTTGTCGGGTGCGACCGTGAGACAGCGCGCCAGACGATCTCTTGCCGCATCGCGGTCTCCGGCGTTCATCTCCGTTTCCGCCGCGATGAGGAGCACCGGCTCGGTGGGCTGCACCGCGCACAGCTCGTCAAGGAAATACCTCGCGTCCTCTCCCATATCCAGCGAAATAAGCGCGGCTACGGTCTTTATCAGATCGAGATCGTCCTCGGGCAGATCGAGCCCCGCAAGCAGTCCCGCGGTCTCTCTCGCCTCTTCGTCTTTACCGACGGCGGCGAGAGCGACGCTGAGCGTCGACAGCAGATCGTGACGGGGCGTGTCGTTATTTTCCACTGCTCCGCGGCACGTATCTATGAGCTTATACGCAAGAGGCGGAACGAGCTTTTCGGCGGTGAGCACGCTCGTTGCCTTAAACATCGTCTCCGATCCGGCGAAATCGTGTTCATCGAACAGCATTTCCGCAGCAAGTCCCTCATCGGTACCGTAACGCGACCTGCAAAGCACATAAAGCACTCCCGGGGCGTCGCTGTCGTATTTGTTGTCGGGGTATTCCGATCTTACGGCGCCGAGGAGCCGCATGTAAGCGGATCTCGTGGTCGGAGCGCCCGTTCCGGATGCGAACGGGAATGCGCCCGCCGCAAGCGCCTCGCCCATAAAGTATGATGCGCTTATATAACGCGTCATATCGTGAAGGACTTTTATGATGAGCGCATACATATCGCCGCCGCGGTCGCCTGCGTCCCGGAGGGACACGAGCATACGCAGCGCGGGAGTGAGATTGCCGCTCTCGTACAGGATAGCGGCTTTGCACATGCGCGCCGCACGATCGTCCTTTTTAGTCATATACGCATAAAGGAGCGACTTGGAAAGTTCGCCCCTCCTGCTCCATTCTGCCGAACGTCTGATATACCACTCGTCCGGCTTCTCGAATTCGAGTATTTCGGCAGACATAGTTTCTCCGTAAGCCGTCAGATCTCGTCGTCTTCGTATACGGAGAGATCTTCCAGCCCGCTCGCCTCCTTTGTCCCTGATGCGGAAAGTTCCGCGACCTTACGCCTGTCTTCTTCCATCTTGACAAGCTCTTTTTCCGTATATCCGCCCTTGACCGGCTTCGGCTGCTCACGTACGGGCGCGGGAGCGGGTATCGCCTCGCCCGCCGCATGCCTCTCCGCCGGAGAGGGTTTGGAGCTCTTTTTCTTCTTGGGGTTGACATACCGTGCAGGCTGCTTTTTGTTCTGTCTGTCGCCTTCGCCGCTTTCCGCCGCCGCTGCCTTCGCCGCTTTCCGCTGCTCGCGTTTGGCGGCATAATACTGCTCGTTGCGCAGCTTGGTCTCGCGCTCCTCCAGCCCTTCGGAAATATACTTCGCGAACGCCGCCTGACTGACGGCAACGAATATCGCGGCTATGCCGAAGAAGCCGAGGAAGAACATCACTACCCAGGGCAGCATGCTCATCTGCGAACCGCCGAACAGAAGATTGAGCAGGAACATCGCACCCACGAACAGCGCGGCGAATACGCAGCCGAGAAGATTTTTGGGAAGGTTTGCGAAAGTAAGGAGCGCCGCGTCACGCAACAGCTTGGGATAGCTCATCTTATATGCGGACGACAGATTGACGAGGTAGAACGAATACACGCACACGAAGGCAAGGAGCAGTATCGCTCCGATGAGCGCGAACACCCTGCCTGCCATATTCCATCCGTGAAGCGTGAACGAATACTGCGTGAGCACCACAAGGAACACCGCCGCACCGGAAAGAGCGCCTCCCGTCAGCCCCGCCGCCCAATTGGCGGCGACTCCGCGGAAAAACGTCGGTATGGTCTTTACCTGTTCGCCGTGCATATACAGCCGCGCGACGTAGGTCATCGCTCCTATGCCGACTCCGGCAACGGCTATACATGCGATCATGACGGAATATTCGAACACGGCGGCGTCGAAATACAGTTGATTGCCCAAACCTACAGCCACGCCCATGCCGTATTCGCCGCCCACGAATCCGGGCGACGGATAACCGATACCGTCGAAAATATTATAGGGCACGCTCGTACCCACGTTTACTCCGATAACGCCGAACACTATCACCCATGCGATCGCAGGCGCGACAAAAATGAGCGTCAGCAAACTGACGAACAGTATCTTCGTGAAGTGTCCGCTCCACATCGCCTTGTAGGCTGCCCAGCCGCCGATCGCCGCAGCGGTCGAATACTCGTCCCGTCTCGCGGCTCCGCTGCCTATCTTGCTCCAAAGTCCGGTTTTTACGCCTTCGTCAGACATTCTTTTATACTCCCCGACGGCACGACACGCCGTCTAGTTATTCCTCCGCCAGCATAACGAACGCTTCGATACCTTTTGCGAGAACGTTCTCGTCGAAATCGAAAGTATCGCTGTGCAGAGGCGAGGTGTGTTTTTCGTCTCTTATGCCCAACCAGCACATGCAGCCGGGCACGCGCTCGGCATAGAAAGCAAAATCTTCCGCCGTATATCTTCCCGGGATATATCCCGCGCCCGTGACGCGTTTCATCTTCTCCGCGCACGCCCGGTCATTGACGAGCGGCGGGTATATCGACTTCACCGCCACGGACGTATGCGTCCCGAACTCTCCGTCGAGCTTCGCGGCAAGCTCCGCCAGTTCCGCGCGCACCTCCGGCAGTCTGGACTTTTCGCGATAGCGGAAAGAGCATTCGAGAAGCACGTCGTCGGCGACGATGTTGCGGGCATGCCCGCCCGTCACCCTGCCGGTGTGCATCAGAGCGCCGCCCTTACGTTCAGCGGTACGCTTGCCTTCGGTAATAAATCTTGCGGCAACGGCTATCGCATCCGCGCCCGCTTCGGGGGAAGCGCAATGCGAGCTTCTGCCCGTTATGTGTACGTCGAACTCCATGACTCCGGCGAAAAGCGTTTCCGTATTCGTCGCAAATCTGCCCTTTTCAAGTTCGGGGCAGAGATGGAACGCATATATCTCCGAAACGCCGTCCAGCGCGCCGCCTTCTATCATCTTTGCCGCACCGCCCTCGCCCTCCTCGCCGAACTGAAATATCAGCCGCACGTTGCGGGAAAGTTTTGTCCGGGAAAAATGCTTCGCTGCGGCGAGCAGCATGGCGGTGTGACCGTCGTGCCCGCAGGCGTGCATGCGTCCGCATGTCGCGGCAAACGGCAGACCCGTGCGCTCGGAGATGGGCAATGCGTCGAAATCCGCGCGCAGCGCTATCGCAGGAAAGCTGCCGCCGGTATCCGCGATCAGTCCCGTATGAACGGCGCGCACGGCATACCCCATGCCTTCGAGCTCTCGTCTGATAACGGCGCTCGTCGCGTATTCCTCTCCCGAAAGTTCGGGCAAAGCATGCAGCTCGCGCCGCATCGCAACGGCGTATCCGAGCAGCTCGCGGATCTCTGCTGTGTCCATAACTGAGATTATACTACATTCTCAAAGGAAAATCAATCGATTTGTTTATACATACGCAAATCTGCGATCCGCGATGAAATTTTCGCGGACCAACAAGCGAAAAAACGGTTGCCAAACGCGCTCGTCGGTTGTATAATAATAAAGATCGCAGCGATGCGGAATCCTGAAGCAAGGAGGTGAGCGACATGGACGAAGAAAAACTCCCGCCCGACGAAACGGGCGCCGGAAAGATCGTATCCGAACTGACGGCGCTGCTGGACGACGGCGAAGAAGAAAAAGCCGCAGGTCTTCTTTCATCGCTTTCGTCCGAAAAGCTCACCGAAGTACTCATGGGGCTGGAAGGCGACCGCCGTGTGGACGCATTCCTTCTTCTCGACCGCTCCACCGCGCTCGATCTTATCCGCGAGACCAACGACGACCCCGAAACGAGCTTCCTTCACGACCTGCGCGGCGAAGAGATATCCCGCATACTCGACGAACTGTACGCTAAAAAGGACGATCGTACCGTGGTCGTTGATCTGCCGCCGTTTGTCATACAGCGTATGCTCACGCACGGCGACAGCCGCTCCAAGGAGATAATAGAGGATTCCATAACCTACCTTGTGGAGACCAGGCAGCTCGCCCTTCTCAAGAGCGTGCTCGTCGAGATAAATCCCGTCGATATAGCCGAGATACTCGACGACTTCCCCACCGAAGATCTTCTTAAAATATACCGTATCCTGCCAAAGGATCTCGCGTCGGACGTATTCGTATATCTCCCCGACGACGTGAGCCAGAAGATACTCACCGCGCTGTCGGATACCGAAGCCGGACAGCTCATAGACGACCTTTACGCCGACGATGCGGCGGACCTTCTCGAAGAGATGCCGTCCATGGTCGTCAAGAAGCTGCTTGCCAAGACCAAACCGGAGACGCGCACCGCCGTCAATCACCTGCTCCAATACGAAGAGGACAGCGCAGGCAGCATCATGACGGTGGAGTTCGTAGACCTCAAGGAATACTACACCGCCGCTCAGGCCATAGAAGTGATACGCAGAACGGGGCTGGATAAGGAAACGGTCAACACCTGCTTCGTTCTCGACGCGCAGCGCAAACTGCTCGGCACGATAACGCTGCGCAGGCTCATACTCGCATCTCCCGACGAAAAAGTCGGCGACATGATGGAAGAGAACGCCATCATCGTGCGCACGAACACCGACCAGGAAGAGGTCGCGAAACTGTTCAAGCGTTACGACCTGACGTCCATGCCCGTCTGCGACAGCGAAAACAGGCTGGTAGGTATCGTTACCGTCGACGATATAGTCGACATAATCGAAGAAGAAACGGAAGAGGACTTCTCCAAGATGGCGGCAATGGCACCCATCGAGGACACGTATCTCAAAACGTCCGCACTTAAACATGCAAGGGGCCGCGTATTGTGGCTGCTCTTCCTCATGATATCCGCGACGTTCACGGGGCTTGTCATCAACGGATTCGAATCTCAGCTCTCCACGTTCCTGTATTCGTTCACTCCCCTGCTCATGGGTACGGCGGGAAACTGCGGTTCGCAGGCTTCGACGACAGTCATACGTGCGCTCGCGCTCGACCAGATATCCACAAAGGATTTCTTCAAAGTCAGCATGAAAGAGAGCCTCATCGCGATCATATGCTCGTCCGTCCTCGCGGTAGCAAACGCCGTGCGCGTCATCCTCATGTATTGGTGGACGGATTATAACGTCGATTTCCTTGTGCTCAAAGTAAGTCTCGTGCTCGGCATATCGCTCATCCTCATCATAGTGATAGCGCAGGTACTCGGTTCGCTGCTCCCCATCATCGCAAAAAAGATACACGTCGATCCGGCTCTCATGAGTTCTCCCGTCATATCCACGATCATGGATACGCTTTCCATACTCATCTATTGCGCCGTCATCATCCTCTGCTCGGTGTGGTTCAACTGGAACCTGCAGGCAGCGTAAAAAGTGCGAACGGACGCGCAAAAAGCATGCTGCGAAACGAAACAGCAAACGCCTCCATGTCTCGACGCGCGATCATATCAGGATATCCCCAAGGGGCTTCGCCAAACGCGAAGCCCCTTGTTTGTATTGCAAAGATCATGATAATGATATCCGCAAAAATGCTCCGTCTTATACGAAGAACTCCGAATATCTCTCTATAAGCTCGCCTATGCGCGCTTCGGTGATCAGCCCTTTACCTATCGCTGCTTTAAGATATTTGCCGTTAAAGGCTTCGAATACCTCTTCACTGACCGGGAAAACTTCGGAGAACTCCTCATATGTGTAAAGCCCGTACTCCGCTATGTCGGACGCGTACGCCTCTTCGTCTATCG
>USNB01000031.1 GCA_900555875.1 uncultured Eubacteriales bacterium | reverse complement strand
GAGCTGATACGCGATGCCAAAGCGCGTAACGTGAAGGTAACATGCGAGACGTGTCCTCACTATTTCAGCGCGACCGACGAGGAGATACTTTCTTACAATACCAATGCAAAGATAAATCCGCCTCTGCGGGAGCAATCCGACTGCGAAGCCATAATAGACGGTATTTGCGACGGCACGATAGACGTTATAGCGACCGATCATGCTCCGCATACCGCAGAGGAAAAAACGCGTGAGTTCGATCTTGCGCCTTTCGGTACGGTGGGTTTTGAGACGGCGCTGCCTTTGGCGTATACTTATCTCGTCGAGTCCGGCAGCATAGACATGCTCAGACTGGTCAGGATCATGAGCCATACTCCGGCGAAGCTGCTCGGACTGCCCGTCGTATATGTAAAGCCGGGAGCCATGGCGGATCTCGTCATATTCGATCCCGCATGCGAGTGGACCGTGCGCGCCGACGAGCTGCACGGCAAGAGCGCCAACTGTCTGTACGACGGCTGGCTGCTCAAAGGAAAAGTAGTGCACACGATAATCGGCGGCGAGATCAAGTGCTGAAGGAGAACGTATGATAACGGATATACTTTGCGATAAGATAAAGAAAACGGGCAATCCGTCGGTCGTCGGACTCGACACCTCTGCGGATTATCTTCCGGATCGCGGCGCATACGACGATTTGCCTTCGCTCGCCGCTGCGGTCACGGATTTCAACCGTGCGATAATAGAGAAGATAAAGGAAATAGTCCCCGCAGTAAAGGTTCAGATAGCTTATTACGAGGCGATGGGTATCCCGGGGATGAAGGCGTTTTCGGATACCTGTAAAGCTGCCCGCGAAGCGGGTATGGTCGTCATAGCGGATGCAAAGCGCAACGATATCGGAGCAACGGCAAAACAGTATGCTTCGGCATTCTTCGGCGGAGGCGATTTCGACTGCGATTTCCTGACCGTCAACGGCTATCTCGGAACGGACGGTATCGCGCCGTTTATCGGCAGCCCGGACAAGGGGATATTCGCTCTCGTCAAGACGTCCAATCCTTCGGGCGGAGAGCTGCAGGATATGAAGCTGGATAACGGTCTCACCGTATACGAACAGATGGCAAAGCTCGTGGACGGGTGGGGCGCTTCCTGCATAGGAGCCTGCGGCTGGTCCAATGTGGGCGCAGTCGTCGGGGCAACGTATCCCGAGCAGGCAGTTCGCCTGCGCGAGATGCTCCCGCATACCTTTTTCCTCGTGCCCGGTTACGGAGCGCAGGGCGGAGGAGCGGACGGCGCTGTAGCAGGATTCTCGTCCGACGGTACGGGAGGGATAGTCAATTCCAGCCGCGGCATCATATGCGCATACCGTTCTGAGACCTATAAGGGCATGAGATTCGACGAAGCGGCTTACGCCGCATGCGTGGATATGCGCGAAGATCTTGCGGCGGCGCTTGAAAGGAAAAAGGTCGTATGAAAGATATTCCCGTAAGAGTCACGGCGAACGAAAAGCTGTATGACGGAGCGTATATCATGTCCGTGGAGGGCGATATCCCGTCTTTTCGTCCCGGACAGTTCGCGATGGTCACGACTCCTCCCGGCGAGCGTATCCTCCGTCGTCCATTCGGTATCGTGGACGCGGACGAACATTGGTGCGCGTTTCTTTATCAGGTAAAAGGCGAGGGGACGAAAGCGCTCACACGCATGCGCTACGGCGACGAGCTTCGGGTGCTCATGCCTCTGGGTAACGGCTTCCCGGTCGCGGACGGCAGGGTGGCGGTAGTCGGAGGCGGTTTCGGAGTCGCTCCTTTGCTGTCTGCCGCAAAAGCATGTAAGACCGCCGGGGCAGAAGTGAGGATATACAACGGTTTCGCGACTGCGGAACGTATAATGCTTTCCGCATTGTTTTCGGAAACGGGCGAGTGCACGGTATGCACGGACGACGGCAGCGAGGGCTTCGGCGGTTTCCCGACCGCGGCGCTCGAGGCTGATATCGCGGACGGATTCACGCCCGACGTTATACTTTGCTGCGGACCGACTCCGCTCATGCGTGCGGTGAAGAAATTGGGAGAGGCGCGTTCGATAAGGACGTATCTTTCGCTCGAACAGCGCATGGGATGCGGCGTGGGAGCATGCCTGACGTGTACCTGCAAAGCCGGCGGACATAATAAACGGGTCTGCAAGGACGGCCCCGTATTCCTTTCGACGGAGGTGGAATTGTGAGGACGGCTGTGGAGTTATGCGGCGTTACGCTTAAGAATCCGGTGCTCACTGCTTCGGGAACGTTCGGCTTCGGCAGGGAATATTCGGAATTTTACGACGTCGGCAGGCTGGGCGGCATAGTCGGCAAAGGACTTACGCTCGAGCCGCGCGAGGGCAACGACGGCGTGCGTATAGCCGAAACGGCGAGCGGCATTCTAAACTGCGTGGGATTGCAAAACCCCGGCGTAGAGGCGTTCATAGCCGATGAGCTGCCGTATATGCGCACTCTCGGCTGCGCCGTGATCGCGAATGCGGCGGGATCGGTATTGTCCGACTATGAGCGTATTGCGGAAAGACTGTCCGACACGGACGTGGATATGATCGAGCTGAATATCAGTTGTCCCAACGTAAAGAGCGGCGGTATGGCTTTCGGCGTTCTTCCTAAGAGCGTGGAAGAGGTCACGGCTGCGGCGAAAAAGCATTGCAAAAAACCGCTCATCGTGAAATTAAGCCCGAACGTTGCCGATATCGCGGACAATGCACGCGCGGCGGAGCAGGGCGGAGCAGACGCGATCTCGCTGATAAACACCATAACGGGCATGGCGGTCGACCTTGCGTCGCGCTGTCCCGTGCTCGGCAACGTAACGGGAGGATTGAGCGGACCGTGCGTCAAACCCGTGGCGCTGCGCATGGTAAGGCAGGTATATAAGGCGGTGAAGCTGCCCGTGATAGGAATAGGCGGGATCACGGTCGCGCGCGACGTACTGGAGTTCATACTGTGCGGAGCGACTGCTGTGGAAGTGGGTACCGCCAATATGTGCGATCCTCTCGCGTCCCTTAATATAGTCGACGGGTTGGAACGCGAGATGGCGAAGTACGGAATAAATGACATAAACGAGCTTAAAGGCGCTCTTGAGGATTAAGGAGATAATACTATGACAGACAAAGAAGTGCTTAGCGCATACGAAAGAACGGGCGGAGTGCTCAAAGGACATTTCCTGCTCACCAGCGGAAGACATTCGGATACCTATATGCAGAGCGCGAAACTGTTCGTGCATCCGAAGGAAGCGGAAAAGATCGCGGCGGCGCTTGCCGAAAAGCTTGCTCCGTACAAGCCGGACATGATCGTTTCTCCTGCTGTCGGCGGTATCATACTCGGTTACGAGCTTGCCCGCGCGATGGGAGTGACTGATATATTCGCAGAGCGCGAGAACGGAGAGATGACGTTCCGTCGCGGTTTCGCTCTCGAAAAAGGCAGCCGAGTGATCGTTGCCGAAGACGTAGTCACGACGGGCGGTAGCGTTAAAGAGGTCATCGCGCTTTGCCGTGCGCACGGCGCCGATGTAGTCGCATGTGCGAGCGTGGTCGATCGCTCCAACGGCAAGGTAGAGTTCGACGTGCCTTATGTGCCGCTCCTCTCCATGGAAGTGACGAGCTGGGAACCGGACGAGTGCCCGCTTTGCAAGTCGGGAGCGCCCGCACCGTATAAGCCGGGCAGCCGCGGCGTAAAATAACGGCACGGAGGAAAGTATGAAAGAAAAGGGCAGCGGATATTTCTCTCATTTCGGATGGGGACATGTGTGCGATATACTGCTTATCGCCGCGGCGGTCGTGCTGATAGTCGGATTGTTCGTCGAGCCTCCCGCAGTGGGGATGATCGGATTTGCTTTGTTTGCCGCGGGAGCCGCGGGCGTTGCGGCGCGTCGCTTCGTAATGCTCGCACGTTCGCCCAAAGGCACGCCGGAATTCCGTAATTCGCTGATGATCGCGATCGTGATGAGCGTTGTGTTTGCCCTGTCCGTGACCGGCGTGGTCCTCAAGGCGCTGTTCGTGATATGATCGCAGATCGAGCCGTTATAAATTAACAACGGATATGTATTCGAAAAGGTTCCGATAAACGGAGCCTTTTTCCGTGTCGTTCGGGCTTGACGCGAACGATTGACACGTATCAGGGAGTATGATATACTACATAAAACATAAGTGTATATAAATCGGGGGAATATAAGGACTTGTCGAAAACGCTCGGAAAAAAATTGGAAGCTATGCGCGTGAAAAAAGGGATGTCGCAGGAGGAGTTTGCCGACGCTATCGGCGTTTCACGTCAGACGGTATATCGTTGGGAAAGCGGTATTTCCGAACCTAAAGCAGAAAACATTTCCGCGATCTGTAAAGTACTTGGGCCGGAAAATGAAGCCTATTGTTTGAATGTGTCCGGAAGCGACAGTTCTTCGCTCAAGAGTACCGAGTCCGAAATATCTGCTGCCGTCTGCGATGACGCGACAGCCGAAAGCACGATATGCGACAAGCCGTCGGCGGCTGTCGGATCATGTGCTGCCGATAACTGCCGGGTAGTGCGTATATTATATTCACGTACGCGTCGCAGGCGCATAGTAGCGATCGCCGTCTTAGCTGCGCTGTTTGCGATCTCGTTGTTTGTCACGATCATAATGGGATGCACGTTATATGTTCCCGGGACGGGAAAAGGACTGTTAACGCCTACATATAACTACTCCACGCCGTTGCCTGTTTTCATACTTATGCTTGTCGTGACCGTTGCCTTGGCTGCATTCGAAATACTGTCTGTATTCGGTTATATCAGGTTCAGAAAAAAAGCATACTCGCATGAGATGTAACATGTATGCAACATGCATGTAACATGATGTAACGTGCTTTTCCTTGCGTCGGTATGGCATTTCCGTTATAATAAAAGAAAACGGAGGTCATTATGTTAAAAACGAAACGCAATGTCAGGCTGTTCATGGTCATGCTTCTTGTCATAATGGCAGCGGCGATTACCCTTGTGGCGCTTCTGCCTTCGGCATTAAATGTATCGGCTGCCGAGGCGGAAGAAAATTCCGTGATCGAAACGACTGAGGCGGATACTGTACAGCCCCGTCTGTTTACTCAATTGGAATTAAACCTTTATGGCGGAAACGGAGAGGTGTGGGCTATGGCGGAAAATACATTTACGTTGTTTCCGTCCACGGTTCAGGTCTACATATATCTCTATTCGTCCGAAACGTTTACTGCCGAATATGCGGAGATGACGCTCGAAACATCTTCATATACGAGCGACCTGAACATGGGCGAACAAATAGAGGCGCGTGCATCCACGGACGGCGAGCAGAGATATTGGCTGGGGCGCATACGCTACAAGATAGACGGGGACGATTGGAAAACGATGACGTCCGGGCCTGTTCTGTGTAATGCGAGCGGTAATGCCGTATAACGGATAGTGTAAACCGTATCTGTACGATAAAAGCGAAGCGGAATGATATCCGCTTCGCTTTTGTCGTGTAAAAAAGAGATATCCCGGCGCCATGTTGCATAATGTAACGTGAATGTAACATGTATGTAACGTGCAATGCAACATGAAATGTAACAAGATGTAACGAGATGTAACTCGGACAGATATTGCCATTAGACGTATTCAATGATATAATATTTATGTAAATATAATGATGAACGGGAGATGATGCGGGAAGAAAGTTTGCTGTCGGCGTAGGACAAGTCATTCGTAGCAAATGCGACCGAATGCGAGTATGAGTTTGTATAACAATCAATCAATTCAAAGGAGGAAAATATCATGAGGAAGGTAATATCACATGTAGTATAGGTATGATTTGAAAACAGACAACAAGGAGGAAAGCGATATGAAAATAAAGATCGATAAGGAGGTGTTTAGTTGAAAAAGGCTGTAGTAAAGATATCGATAGCATTATTGCTTGCTGCGCTGTGCGTATTCGTATTTACGGGAAGCACATGTTTAAGCGACCCGGAACCGCTGCCTTACGAAAGGCGGGAAGTCGGTGATTTTATAGTGCGCTTTTACGATGACTATTGCGAAATAGAAGGCACGACGGAGCAGGGCAACTCGCAAAGATTTTTAGTGATCCCGGAATATATCGAAGGGATGAAAGTCAAATGCTTGGGCTATGCGTCAATTATCAGTAATCTATCTCCGGCTATAATACACAGTGAGATGTTGGAAAAGGTTTATTTTGAGTCTGCAATAGAAATAAGCAATTCCGCATTTGCTCAATGTGATAATTTAGATAAAATAATGTATCCTGAACTCGATGCGTATTCTTTTGTGGTTTTAGTAAAACTTGGTAGTGATGTGTATTTTCCGCGTATTAGATATGAAACGGGTTATATGAATTCTATCAATACTGCAAGCGCGAATGTATCTTACTACTATAATTACAAAAATGAAAATGGTGACGAGTATTATTGGATAGACGATTGCAATTACGGCAGTACGATCGAATTCATTCCGCCCGCACCCGAAAGAGAAGGATATGTATTCGGCGGCTGGTATAAAGAACCGGAATGCATAAACGAATGGGATTTTGAAACGGACACATTACCGGAAGAAAAAATCGAAATAAACGAAAACGGTGAAGAGGAGGTGGTTTATCAGGAGACCATATTATATGCTAAGTGGGAACCTGATCCCAAAGGAGGTGAGTAAAGAGGAAAGTACATCTACCATGATCCGGTGTAAGATTATTGGAGACCAAGACCGACCAAACATTATTTGCAATTACAAGGGAGGGAAATATCATGAGAAGGGAAAAGTTATAGATAACGTGAATGGGGGGCAAAAAGTAGAATAAAGGAGGTAATAATATGGAAACAAAGAGGAGGAAAATCGTATGCGTGACACTCGTGGTGTTGCTCATACTTGCATTATCCATAGTCATAACGGGCTGCGGAGAGGAGTGCATTAAAGGCAATGACGGGCGCGACGGCAATGACGGGCGCGACGGTTTGAGCGCGTATGAGATATTCTGCAAGAATTATATATACATAGAGTCCGAAAAACAGTGGATAGACGATCTCGTATCGGGCACGCTCGAACAGGTGGACAATTCCGTATTGGAAGAAAAAATATATTGGGAAGGAAACGTAAACGAAAATTTCGAAGAGGGAGAAGTGCTTTTGACCGTCGATAAATATTTTTATCAAAAGAGGTTCACTGTAGAAGACTTTCACATGATCGAAGCGGAAAAAGTAGAATTGATCGTGGACTATACCGAAAACAATCAACGTCCCGGAGATCAAATGTATCTTATAACACTCAAAGAGAAGAGCAAACAAGCCGTTGTCGACGCCGTATATAAGTTGCAGATATATGCTTTTGCGAGAGAGGTGTGTCCGAATCATTTAGATGAGCCGGCTGAAAACTAAATATTAATCGTGTTCGATCAACGAAGTTTTGTTTTATTTTCATAAGGAAGAAAACTATAATGAAAAATAGTATCGGAAAAATAAGTTTGACGGTTTTGGTAGCCATATGTGCGATTGCAATAGCTGTGGCTTGCGTGATACCGCATTTAACGCTTATCGCGCTCAATGCAGGTATACATGTCGCTTATGCGGAAGGAGCGGGAAATAGTATCGGTTCGGAATCGGATGATAATGTTTTTGAATTACAGCCCGGAGAGAAGATCTATTGTGACGCAACAATAAACGATGACTTTCAGACAGGCAGTGTCATGATAGTTCTCGACGAACAGATCAGCGATTATAACGGATTGTCGGAAGAGTTTTACAGCGATTTATTTGACGGTATCGAATATACATATATCGAGGATTTAAGCGATTACGGTGATGCGGTGGAGAATAATGCTGTATTGAAAAACCATTTGGAAAAGATCGATTTCAGACAAATAATATCCATGGAAATTTCCGGCAATTCAAAACAAGACGTTTTGAATACCATAGAACTTTTGGAGAAGATCGACGGGGTCGTGTCCGCGGAACCCAATTACATATATGAGATAAATCCGCTGATTTCTGAAAATGAGGTTGTTGAAGCGCAACAAACTTCAATGCAGCAGAACGCGTCTCCGGCGAGTTCGACCGAACCCGATGATCCCGATTACGGTAAACTTTGGGGCTTGACGGATACATATGGGATCAATGCGGAACTTGCTTGGGAAGTCACGACGGGATCAAAAGATGTTAGAGTGGGAGTTATAGATACGGGCATATCCGAACATGCGGATCTCGTAGATAATTTAGCCGAAGGCTGGGATTTTTATAACAATAACAGTGTGACAGATGATGACGGGGAGGGACACGGTACACATGTAGCCGGGACTATCGGAGCTAAAGGAGATAACGGAGAAGGCATAACAGGTGTTGCGCAGGATATAACATTGGTACCGTTACAGGCTTGTTATTGGGATTCTGAAGATCAAAAATATTATTTTGATACGAATGCAGTAAGTTCTGCGATAAAATATGCGACAGAATTATGGGGAACAGACGAGCAAATATCCGTTTTGAACTATAGTGTTAGTAATTTCGGTATAAGAACTAGTCTTTTATCTGCAATATCCCAATTTCCTGGAT
Organism: uncultured Eubacteriales bacterium; assembly: GCA_900555875.1. GTDB lineage: Bacteria > Bacillota > Clostridia > Christensenellales > Pumilibacteraceae > Protoclostridium. The sequence goes on along the minus strand of USNB01000031.1, from coordinate 1,794 downwards.
TATTTGTGTGGGCAGCAGGTAATAATAATACAAACGTTGACACATACTCTACAATCGACATGTTTGATTTGGATAATTTGATTTCAGTCGGGGCAATAAAAAGTAACGGAAAACGCCCGACGGCAGCCGATTGGGGGTATGATGGGGACGGTAATGCGCAAGGTTCGAATTACGGTCAAGCCGTAGATATATATGCGCCGGGTAATGGCATTTACAGTACAATTCCGGGGGACGATTATGGTAAGAAGAATGGCACATCCATGGCGGCTCCGCATGTAAGCGGCGCGGCTGCGCTGTTGGCGTCATACGATTCAAGTCTAACCGGAGCGGAAATCAAGGAGCTCTTGATAGAAGGTGCAGACGATATAAAGATATCGAATGAAGATGCGAAGCTACTTAATATAGGTAACATATTATGGGCAATGGATAATCCCAACAGGCTTATATTGAAAAATGTAGGTGTTATGGCAGAAGGCGGTGGTTGCACTGGCGGCGGTGGATGGAATATCCAAGTTACTAATCCTTTAAGCTCAAAAGTGCGTGTTGTATATAATATGAAAACATGTTTTGACGGTGACGCAAAAGCATGGACCAGTCTAAGCCATATCGATTATTTTGATCTGCCGGCAGGTGCATCAAAAACTGTCGGGATAGAGGAAAATAATTATGCAAGCAGCGTGGCATTTAGTTATATAGTAGGTAGTACACGTTATATAACATACGGCAGCCAAGTATCTTCAAGTAGGAATAGACTTATTCCGAATAAATCTACAGTCTCATACAGTGGCTACACATGCAATGGAATGAAAGTAAATATCGTCGGTAAAAACGACAATACTTGGCTTATAGACCTTACGAACAAAACAGGAGAGAACAGGACATTTTATTACAATTCCCGTTTGTGTTACGAAGGCGATGCACAGCACTGGACAAATCTTGATGATGTAAAAAATATTTATCTTAAAAATGGTGCAACGACAGAAGAGCCGCTTGAGATCACGGAAAATCTTACGGCAACAAGTATCGCCATATCATATAAGGAGGATAACGGTATTCAGCGGAAAATATTCTATGCCAACGAGCTCGATCCCGACGGAACGATGAAGGCGTATGGAAATACCAAGCCGCAAAGCTATACGCAAAACGGCATGAAGGTGATGATCGTTGGCAAGAACGGCAACACGTGGACTATAAATTTAACTAATAATACCGGAGAGGATCGTCAGTTTGAATACAACACCAAGATGTGTTATGCCGGTGATGCGGAGAAATGGTCAGGATTATCCGACCCGGGATATGTCACGCTTGGTAATGGCAAATCCAAGAACATATACATAACGGAGAATCTTACGGCAACAAGTATCGCTATAAGTTATATCGATGATAATTACCGAAAGATATTCTATGCAAACGAGCTTGATGCCGATGACGGTACGATGAAAGCATACTCCAGCACCATCGACACTACGAACCCGCCCGACGACTCCTGTCTCGCTCCGGGCACGCTCATAACGCTTGCGAACGGAAGCCAAAAAGCGGTGGAAGATCTGACGGGGGATGAGATGCTGCTTGTGTGGGACATGGAGACGGGAACGTTCGGCTCCGCGCCCATAGTGTTCGTGGACAGCGAACTTACGGGGCATTACGAGGTCATAACGCTCACGTTCTCGGATGATACCGCGGTGGAAGTTATATCCGAGCACGGCTTCTGGGACGCCGATCTCAATGAGTACGTATACCTCGATGAGAACGCCGAGGACTACATAGGGCACTCCTTCTTAAAGCAGTCGGGAA